>JBGTBZ010000649.1:0-5935 GCA_041749155.1 Phycisphaerae bacterium | reverse complement strand
ACCGCGGCGGCTACGACCGCGGGAAGCGCGACCGCTACTAAGCCGTTTCACCAGATCGGTAATCTCAAGGAGCAGGCGAGTCGGGCCCGGCCCGGCTCGCCTCACTTCGTATATGCCTGTACGTAGCGTGCGCTTTTGAGCCGGGTGCCGGTCTGCTCTTGAATGTGGGCAACAAGCACCCGATAGGCCGGGTCGACTTGTGACTGCTCCAGGGTCGGCAGCGGACCGCCGGCTCGGGCCAGCCGCAGCAGCGAGGTCATGGCGCCCAAGGCTGCGTGCGGGAGTGGGACGGCATCGGGTGTCTCAACGAGCCTGTCGTCGCATACGAGGCGGGACAGCCCCGGGGAGAATCCCAAGTGCCGCGACTGTTGAGGGCTTGGAGCGCCTTCGCATCGCGAGAAATCAGGAAGTACGCCAACCTGCCGCAGCAAGTTCAAGCAAAACGCGAGGGATACCGCCTCGCGGGCCTTCGGCTCCGAGAGACGTACCAGCAGCCTTTGCAACTGGTCGAACAGCTTCGGATTCGGGTCTTGCTCCTCCAGCAGCCGTTCGACCAGCTCCGCCGCAAAGAGTCCCAGGTAGAGCGGCCGCAGGGCTTCCCGCAGCGGCTGGTGGCGGTCGCGTAGCCGCCATTCGATCAGGATGGCTAGTTCCCGCTCCGGTGCAAAGGAGAAGACGGCGTCCCCGCCGTCGAGGAGGTCGAGCCCTCCATCAAACTTGCTCTTACCGGACTTGGTATGACGGCGTGCGCCCTTGGCAATCAGTCGCAGGCGGCCGTGCTCGCGAGTGAAGAGGGTGACAATCTGGGAAGTCTCGCTGAAGGGACTGACACGGAGACAAACAGCCTGATCGCTGGCAAGGGGCATGGGGCAGGAAAAGTGGACTGGCTGGGATTTGAACCCAGGACCCACGGCTTAAAAGGCCGCTGCTCTACCAGGCTGAGCTACCAGTCCGGTGCTTCGGCGGGCGCGAAGCAGGTATGCGAAACCTCAGTCAGGGGGGCGCGTGCCACGGGAGGCGAGGATAAGCGCCGTGAGGTGCCCATTCTACGCCGTTTCGTCGGAGTGGAGATTGGAACGGGCCGTTGCGGCGTTAAAGATAAAGGCTTTTATCGGGCAAACCTCTTATGGTATCCTGCCTCTTGTCTTCCAGAGCAGGCCGGGCGGCAGGTCGTTCCTCGCCACATTCCCCCGGCCGCGCGGCGGTTTCCGAATCCAGTCTCCTCAGCCGGACCGCCGCCACTGAGTTTTTTTCGGTTCATGGAGGTGTTCTTTGATGCAGGACACACCCGCACCCGTTGGTCCCCAGCCGCCAGAGAACCCGTTCGAACCCTTCGCACCTTCGGATGCCGAGCCTTGGAACGCCCGCCGGATCGGGCACCTGCTGCGCCGCGGCGCTTTCGGGGCGAACTCGGCGCGAATGCAGCTTGCGCGGGAGCGTGGGCCGGGCGGAGCCGTCGACTGGCTCTTTGAGTTCGACCCGACGACCGACGTCGGTGGGTTGAATGCGTTCCTTTCGCAGGCATCGAGCCTCTACGACATCCGGCAGAGTCCCACGCTGGTTGCCCAGTGGTGGTTCCATCGCATGACGCAGACCCCGGCCCCCCTGCAGGAGAAGCTGGCGGTCATGTGGCATGACCACTTCGCCACCAGCGCCGCGAAGGTGGGGGTACCGACGTGGATGCACGATCAGGTCGAGTTGTTCCGCACGCACGGACTGGGCAGCTTCCGCGACCTGCTGATCGCTGTCGGGCGGCAGCCGGCCATGTTGCGTTGGCTGGACGGGCACGGTTCCCACAAGAGCAAGCCGAATGAGAACTACGGCCGTGAGATTCTGGAGCTGTTCACGCTGGGAGTTGGCCACTACCAGGAGAAGGACATCCAGGAGTTGGCGCGGGCCTTCACAGGTTGGATGATCACGGGCGGCGCGGTGGGCGTGTTCGATCCCGCCCGGTGGGACGAGGGTGAGAAGGCGGTTTTCGACAAGACCGGCCCATTCAATGACGAGCAGGCAGTGGATGTAATCCTGCAGCATCCGCAAGCGCCCAAGTACCTGGCGTGGCGACTGCTGAGCACATTTGTCCATCCGGAGCCCCGGCCGGAGCACATCGACCACTACGCCGCGCGGCTGGTCGAGCACCAGTGGAATATTGGCAACACGCTGAAGGAGATCCTCAAGAGCCGCCTGTTCTTCAGCGACTGGGCCTATCGCAGCATGATCAAGAGTCCGGTGGAGCTGTGCGTTGGCAGCGCAATTGCCATCGGCGGGGTGCCAAGGGCCGAGTACCTGCGGCGGGAGTGTGCGGCAATGGGACAGAGCCTGCTGTACCCGCCGGATGTGTCCGGATGGAAGGGTGGCCAGTCGTGGATCAACGCCAACACGGTGATGGTCCGGTTCCGGTTCGGCCGCGAAGCCGCGGGACAGGGGTTTGGGGAGTTTGCCGAGGGGCCGCTATTCGCCGATCTTGAGAAGCAGCAGATCACCACGTCGCCGAAGATCGTGAACTACTTCGGCGACATGCTGCTGGACGGTGAGATGCCGATGGAGGCGCGTGGGCGCTTCCTGGACTACATGAACCGCGACAACAAGAACCAGCCGGCGGAGTTCGTCTTCAACGGCGGGTTCGTGCAACAAAAGGTGCGCGGCCTGCTGCAGTTGATGATGTCGATGCCGCACTACCAGCTTTCCTGAGCCGCATTTTTCGTATCACTCTTTCGCGAACCACTCCTCCGAGGACTTCCTCATGCCTCGTCACAACGACCTGACTTCCCGCCGCGAACTTCTGAAGGTTGGCCTGGGCGCGCTGCCGGTCATCACCATTGGCGGCAGCGTCCCTTTCCTCGTGCCGAAGATGGCGTTCGCGCAGGACGTTCCGGCGACGCCGATTCCCAAGGACAACATCCTGGTGATCGTACAGCTATCCGGCGGAAACGACGGCCTGAACACGGTCGTGCCCTTCAAGCACGACATGTACAAGAAGGTCCGGCCGCGGATTGCGCTCTCGGATCGGTTGCATCCGCTGAACGACGAGTATGCCCTGAATCCGGGGATGACCGCCTTCAAGCGGATGTTCGACGAGGGTACGCTCGCGGTGATTCATGGCTGCGGCTACCCGCAGCCGAACCGCAGCCACTTTGAGAGCATGGCCATCTGGCACGCCGCCCAGACCGATGGCGGCGGCGGCAGCGGTTGGCTGGGGCACTACCTCGACCACCTTTCCCGCGGGACGCAGGACAAGGACATCGCCAACAATCCGCTTCTGGGGGTGAACATCGGGCGCGAGGTGCCGCAGGCGCTGGTTTCGCCCGAGATCACGGTCCCCAGCGTCGACAGCATCGACGACTTTGGTCTGCGCTTCGATGAGGGTAGCGCCTACGACAAGGAGCTGGAGCGGCAGATCATCATCGAGCTTAACAAGTACAAGGGCGAAAACCCGGCGATGGAGTACCTGGGCCGGCAGGCGACCGACGCGATCATCTCGGCCGACGAGATCCGCAGCGTGGCGGGCAAGTACTCGCCGGACGCCAATTACCCCGGCGGCCTTGGCCAGCGGCTGCGGCTGATTGCCCAGCTCATCTGCGGCGACTTCGGGACCCGCGTGTTCTACTGCGAGATGGGCGGCTACGACACGCATGCCAACCAGGTGCAGCAGCATGAGAGTCTGCTGAACCAGGTGGCCGAGAGCATCTCGGCCTTCTACGTGGACCTGGGCAAGAAGAACATCGCCGACAAGGTGACCGTGATGTGCTTCAGCGAGTTTGGCCGCCGCGTCGAGCAGAATGCCAACGACGGCACGGACCACGGGGCTGCCGGCCCGATGTTCGTCTGCGGGCCCAAGGTACAGGGCGGGGTCTTCGGAACGCACCCGTCCATGGACCAGCTGGAGCAGGGAGACCTGGCATTCACGACCGACTTCCGGACGGTGTACGCCGCTATGCTCACGCACTGGCTTAACGCGGATGCCACCGCGGTGCTCAAGGCCCAGTATGAGCCGATGCCGCTGTTCAAGGGGATTCAGCCGGCGGAGCCGCCCGCGGCCCCTGCCGAGGAGCCCGCGAAGGCGGAGGAGGCGCCCCCCACCGGCGACGGCATGATGCAGGGCGACGGCATGATGCAGGGTGGCGCGAAGATGCAGGGCTAAGCCGTTTAAGCGCAGATGGTTAGACAAGGAGACCCGCCGCGGTGCGACGGTTGCTGCGGCGGGTCGCTTGCGCCCGGTCCGAGCGGGTGGAATCAGTTTTGCGGGCCGCTAACCTTCCTATCTGCAGCCGAAGGAGCGACTCATGTGGCTGGGACCTCATGGTTGCCCGAATCGTCGGCTACGATGCCAAGAGCGAAATGGACAGCGACCTGGCGCGGGTGAAGACCATGCTGGAGACGGGCCACCCGCCGCACGACGCTGCGCAGCCGGTGCAAGGCGGAGGCGGCCTGGCCGTGTGAGGCGTCATGAACGAGCTGGACATGAGCATCGGTCGACAGGTTTTCTGGCTGCTGGTGCTGGCAATTCCGATCGCGGCGGTAGTGAGAACGGTGGTGCATGAGGAGATCTTCCGCGAGCCGCGGGAGTACTGTGTGCGCCAGAGCCAGACCTGCCGGCGACTGCTCTCGCGCAAGTTGTTCTACGTATTCACCTGCGAGTACTGCTTCAGCCACTGGGTGACGGTTGGGTTCCTGCTGCTGACGGGCTACAAGCTGCTGCTGGACGACTGGAGGGGGTACGTGCTGGCCTTCTTCGCTCTGGTCTTTATAGCCAACCTTTACCTGAACCTGTACTCTCGGCTGCGGATAGACATCACGAGCGAGAAGAAGGAGATCGAGCACCACGAGAAAGCGATCGAAGCCCTGGAAAACGGGGATGTCGTCCTGAAGAGGCGGTCAACCGACTTGGAGGACTAGATGCGATGCCGGAAGTCGAAACTACCTCCATGCTGCGGGCTTTGTAGGGTGGCGGCGGTTGCTTTTGAGTTCGCGGAGGAGCCATGCAGATACACGCGCAGGGACTCGTTCCGGCGGCGGCGCTGGTGATGTTGGGCGTGCTTGCCGGCGCGGCCTCCGGCCAGGCGGCGATGCCGGTGGAGGTGCGCGTCGATCCGAGGGTGGAGCTGATGTCCATCGTCTACCGCCTTGCGGGCTCGCCCGAATACAACATGGCCAATGCCGCCTCACCCTACTCAGAGGCGGTGGATGCCCATTTCGGCCCCTTCCGCCAGCATGCCGTCATTGCCCGAGCGCGAGCCCTGCGGGCGCGTCATGGCGTCAGCTACGACGCCGTCATGTCGTTGGCGGTGCACTTGAGCATGGACGGGGCGATGGTCACCTCCCTTAGGACGCCGCTTGATCCACGGCCGCCGCAACTCGAAGGTAGATGGAATACCCAGGATGCGGCGGAGTTTGTGGACCTGCTGGCGGCTTTCGCGCGCGATGCGGATTTCGCCGGCTTCCTCGAGCAGCAGCGCGGCCTTCAGGAGGAGGCGGCAAAGTCGCTGGCGGAGGTCGTAAACCGCCGGCCGATCGTCCCCTGGTTCGATGCGTTCTTCGGGGTTCGGCCGAAGGCGCGATATTGCGTGATCGCAGGCCTGCTCAATGGCGGCGGGAATTATGGCGTCTCCTACCGCTCCGCGGATGGTGTCGAGGAGGAAATCACCCCCGTAATCGGCGTCTGGCGGTGGGACGAGAACGGACTACCAGCGATGGGAGACGAGATACTGGAAACGATCGTGCATGAATTTGCCCACCCTTACGCCAACGCCGCAATTGACCGTTTTGCGGACGACCTGACGGGGGCAGGAGATAAGCTGTTCGAGGCCAATCGCGCGGTGATGCAGCGGCAGGCCTACGGCAACGGCCGTACCGTGCTGTATGAGTCGCTGGTGCGGGCATGCGTCGTTCGCTTTGTCAGCGATCAGCTCGGCGAGGAGGCGGGCCGCCAGCAGGC
>JBGTBZ010000648.1:0-1774 GCA_041749155.1 Phycisphaerae bacterium | reverse complement strand
CCCGGATTATCGTCGTCGTGCTGGCGCGGCTGATCCTGCTGCCGGTCGGCGGGGGGCGTCGCCGGGCCGCGAAGGTCCCGCCGGCGCTGCGCTGGCTGGCCTGTCCCGATCCGGTCTGCCGGACAGTGAACCCTGAGCACGCCCGCTTCTGCCGGCAGTGCGGTCGGATGATGCGTCGCCCGGCCATCGCGGCGTAGTGGCGGTCAATGCGCGATGCCCGCTTCCCAAGACGCCATTCCTGTCCTGCACCGCTGGCTCGATGAGGATCGGTCCAGCCCCTCGGAGTTGACGCGGGGCCTTCTCAACGCGCTGGATCGGCCGGCAGCCCCGTCGATCACCCCTTCGACATTCGGCACCGTCCTGACGGGCCTGCTGACCGCAGGCGCTTTCCCCGCAGTGTCGCTTCCGCGCATGTGGCGCGGAACCATGCGCTGGCACCACAACATCTTGTGGCATCTCGCCGAATGGATGAGCGTCAACGTGGGCCCGGCCGAGGCCGCACGCCTCCACGAGGCCGCCGCCCCAGGCCCTGCCGCCTGCCTGAACAAGCTCGCCATCGCCGTCGCCGTCTCTGCCGTCATTGTGGCGGGGCTTGGGATTGCCCAGGGGGAGCCGCTTTCAGCCTTCTGGCTGAACGGGCCGGACCTGGCACAGGGCATCTTCCCCGTGGTCTTCTTCTGGGGCATCACCACCGCCTTCGTCCTGCTCTGGATTTCAACCAGCCTTCACCTGCGCCACCTGCACCGGGCGCGCACGGTGCTCGATGAGATCACTCCATACCTTGCGCCGACGGCGGGGCTGCGGGTGCCGGCCTGGGAGTGGGGAATTCGGCCTGTCCCGCTCATCCTGGGGGGGCTGCTGGCACTTTCGGGGCTGTTCTGGGCGCTGCCCATGCTCATCGCCGCCACGGCTCAGCGGAGGGCTTTGCTAGTCCATCATCGCCGGATTCGCGCCCAGTTCGCTCATCGCGTGCGCGATCTGCTGGACACACGCCGGCCGATCGTCCCGCTTCCGCCGGTCATCGACCGGACGGGGATCTGCCGAAATGCGGTCTGTGATCAGGCTGTCCCGCCGGACGGTCGTTTCTGCCCTCGTTGCGGAACACCGCAGCGGCCCCTCAGCCAGATCATGGAGTGACGGGCTAGCAGGTTCGAGCAGAGGTTGCGGTCATGGTTTGGGGCAAATCACCTCGTACAATGATGCCATAGGTGGCCGGATATGAGCTACGTGGTGACCGTGCTGTCGTGGACGGGCTGGATCTGGACGGCCGCTTTTTTCGCCGTCGTCATCCCCTGGCTCGTCCTTGCAGCCCGCCGCGGCCCGCAACCCGCTTCGGGGGGACATGGCCCCGCCGTGGAGCAGGATGAGCATGCCTGAGACTAAGTCCGCCAACCCGAGCGCCGCCGACGCTGACCCCAGCCGGCACAAGGCGATGGAGCGCCGCGTGCATGATCACGTGGCGGCCCTGGTCGACGACCGCCGGTTCGTAGTGCCGACGACCTTTGGTCCACGGTCGATCTCGCTGCTTCAGCGTGACGTGGAGTCATGGGACCGTGGGCTAGCCGTCAAGGAGTTGCTGGTGGCCCTGGATCGGCCCGATTTTGCGCTCCAGGAGAGACTGCCGCTGGGCAAGGGCTTTGACGTCCGGTTAAGCCGGCAGGTCCTGCTGGCCTTCAACCAGACGCTGGGGCATGTCCGCTTCGCCAGTCTGCCGCCCACGCGGGCGCTCGTCGACGGGCGTCCCCCCGAGCCGCTGAGCGCCACGGAGGTCCGC
>JBGTBZ010000647.1:0-5725 GCA_041749155.1 Phycisphaerae bacterium | reverse complement strand
GATACGGCCCGCGCCGAGGTTCAGAACGCCCTTCAACGCGCCTCCGACGGCTTTGGCCACTTCACGACCGCCGGCGATCCTTCCCGCGGATTCCTGATGGCGACACCGCTGGAGGCGTTTGATCGCCTGGCGGAGGCGTTCGCGAACGGCCCCGCCGAGGCTCGGCGAATCGTGCAGGGGCTGAAGGACAGCGCCCGCATCTACGGCCACTACGGCGCCGGCCGATACTTCGAGAACAATCGCGACCGCGTCCGGTTGATGAAGGACTACGTCGCCCAGGCTCTGGCGGCGTCGGCCAAGCCAAATCCGAAGATCATCTTCAAGCTCGGCAGCGCCCACGCGGGCCGGGGGTTCAGCCCGTTCGACCAGCTCGACGTCGGCAACCAGGCGGCGGAGCTGGCGGTGCTGCGCGGCGGGGAGTCGTTTCACCTCTACGTCATGGCCCGCGGATCGGTCGGGCCGGACGACCAGCGGCGTGACTACCTGAAGGATGCGCCGTATCTCGCCCCCTTCTTCGAGGCGATGGGCGACGAGGAGGCGGCGATCTTCGACATGCGTCCGCTGCGTCCCCTGCTCTCGTCAGTGCGCTACCGCGAGGTGATGCCCGAGCTTCATGAGCTGGCGCGGCGTTTCGACGCAGTGCTGCTCTTCCGCGATTTTCACGATGCCGACCCGCTCGTCCCCATGCCCGGCGAGGGCCAATAGATGCCAAGCCGCCTCGCGACTCGAGATCACATCGGCTAACCTCTCCGGCCTGCTCGCTTCTCACTCCTCACTTCTCACTTCTTCCGCACGCCATGCCCAGCCTCCTCCACGAAAGCCTCGAGCGTCTCGGCCTCGCCCTTCCGCCGGTGCCCAAGCCGGTGGCTTCTTACATCCCCGCAAAAAAGGTCGGGAACCTCATCTACGTCAGCGGGCAGCTCCCGATGAAAGATGGAAAGCTGATGGTCACCGGGCCCGTGCCGAGCAAGGTGAGCATGGAAGATGCCACCGCCGCCGCACGGCAGTGCGTGCTCAACGGCATCGCCGCGGCGATGAGCGTCGGGACGGTTCGCGGCGTGGTGCGGGTCGGAGCGTTCGTACAGAGCGACGACGGATTTGATGGCCAGCCGAAGGTCGCTAACGGGGCCAGCGACCTGCTCCTGGAGCTGTTCGGCAACGACGGCCGCCACGCCCGGGCGGCGGTGGGGACCAACGCCCTGCCGCTGGACGCGAGCGTGGAGGTGGAGTTCATATTCCATGAGTGAGCACCTCCCAGGCGCAGCCGCCCTGGGGACCCAAAAGTTCCACGATGGCGGCGGAGATTCGCGCCCCCTACCATCCGCGCCTATGCCTCAACTGATCCACGAGAACCTCGAGCAGGCCATCGAGGTCCTGGCGGCGCGGATGCAAAACATCCGCGACTCTCTTTGACGTGCCGGGCAAACAGGCACGGCTCAAGGAGCTTGAAGAGAAGATGAACGCCGCCGACTTCTGGAACGACCAGGAGGCGGCACGGGGCACCGTCGCGGAGCTGAAGCGCCTCCGGGCCAGTATCGAGCCCGTCCTGGGCCTGCTGCGCGATGTTGACGACGTCAAGGCCCTCTACGAGCTGGCCAACGAAGAGGTAGGCGACGCCCGCGACGAGATGATGGCGGAGGCCGACCAGACGCTCGCCCGTCTCGAAGGCCGCGGCGAACAGGTGGAGCTCCAGGCCCTTCTCGCGGAGCCGAACGACTCACGCAACGCCTTCCTGACGATCACCGCTGGCGCCGGGGGGACCGAGGCGCAGGACTGGTGCGAGATGCTCTTTCGCATGTACCTGTATTACTTCGAGCGCGTTGGCTTCAAGGTGGAGGAGACCGACCGCCAGGAGGGGGAGCAGGCGGGCCTGAAGTACGTCTCGCTCCACGTCGTCGGCCCCTACGCCTTCGGGTACCTGAAGGTGGAGACGGGCGTGCACCGCCTCGTCCGCCCCAGTCCCTTCAACGCCAACAACAAGCGGCAGACCAGCTTCGTCAGCGTCGATGTCGTCCCCGAGTTCGAGGAGGATGACAGCGAGATCGAGATCCCGGACAGCGAGCTGGACATCGAGGTCTTCGCCCGCAGCAGCGGCCCCGGCGGGCAGAACGTCAACAAGGTCGCCACCGCCGTCCGCATCACGCACCTGCCGACGGGCATCCAGGTGCTGGCGAGCGTGCACAAGAGCCAGGTCCAGAACCGCAAGCTCGCCCTATCGCTGCTCAAGGGGCGCATGGAGATGATCAAGCAGGCGGAGCGCGACGCCGAGCTCAAGGCCATCTACGGAGAAAAGGGGGCCATCGCCTGGGGCAACCAGATCCGCAATTACGTGCTGGACGACCGCCGCGTCAAGGACGTACGGACGGGGGTGGAGACCAGCAACGTCGAGAGCGTGCTGGATCGCGGCGAACTGGAGCCCTTTATCGACGCTGAACTGCGTCGGAGGCAGGCAAAAGCCTCACGAAGCGGGTAGAACCCCCGCGCGGCGTGTCGTAGGATTGCGGTCATGAAGATCTCCTGCTCGATGCGCTGCATGGGCGTGCTCGCGATGCTGCTGGCGGGCCTTTTCCTCGCCAGCGCCGCCGCGGTGCGCCAGGACGCCAGGACGCCGGCCAAGCCTGACGCCAGCGGAAAGCCCCGCTATTCCGAGGCGGGCTACGACATCACCCCCCTGCCGCGGGCCAAGGTCGAGGAGCTGGCTTCCAAGCTCGATGCTGAGACCTACCGCATCACTCAGAAGTCCGGCACTGAAGAGGCCTTCTGCGGCAACCTGCTCGACAACAAGAAGGAGGGCTTCTACGGCTGCGTCGTTTGCGGCCTGCCCCTCTTCTCCAGCGATCACAAGTTTGATTCCGGCACCGGCTGGCCCAGCTACTTCCAGCCCTTCGACAAGGCCCACGTTACCGAGAAGCCCGATCACGCTTACGGCATGGTGCGCACGGAGATCAACTGCGCCCGCTGCGACTCCCACCTGGGCCACGTCTTCACCGATGGGCCAAAGCCCACCGGTTTGCGCTATTGCCTCAACTCCGCTTCCTTGACCTTCCACGAAAAGGGCAGTGATATCCCCATCCAGAGCCAGCCGGTGAAGACCGCCGTCGCCTACTTCGCGGGCGGGTGCTTCTGGGGGCTGGAGCACTACTTCGAGCAGGGCCCAGGCGTGCTGGACGCCATCAGCGGCTACCAGCAGGGAGAGACCTCTAACCCAACGTACAAGGAGATCTGCACCGGCACGACCGGCCACGCCGAGACGGTGAAGGTGATCTACGACCCCGCCCGCATCAGCTACAAGCGGCTCCTCCAGGCCTTTTTTGCCATGCATGACCCCACCCAGCTCAACCGCCAGGGGCCAGACGTGGGCACGCAATACCGCTCGGGCGTCTGGTACGTCGATGACCAGCAGAAGGCAGAGGCCGAGGCCTTTGTTCGCGAACTCGCCGCCAGCGAGACGTATCGCGGCCGGGAGATCGTCACCCAGGTCGAGTCCGCCGACACTTTCTACCCGGCGGAGGACTACCACCAGGACTACATTGTGGTCACCGGGCGAACCTGCAACGTGAAGAATCCCTGGTAGCCTCGGCTGGCCGCCGACGCCGGCCCCGCCGGGACTTTCCCCGATGCCCCGCCGGGCGGTATGATGCCCCAGTCGGCACGGATGCCACTTCGTGCAGGCGGGCAGGGTTTATTGCATGATCATCGACTGTCATACCCACATCTGGGAGACCGCCGACCAGCTCGGCCAGGCCGACCTGGGTGAGACCGCGCCCCTGGCGCAGCGCAAGCCCAGCCGCCTGAGCCCCAACGGCCGGCCGCTCTTTCGCCGAATTCCCCCCGCCGACCCGGAACTCCATTGGCAGCAGTCACTTGCGGTCGATAAGACGATTGTCCTGGGCTTCAAGAGCCGCCTTCTGAAGGCGGAAGTGCCCAATACCTTCGTCGCCGATTACGTCCGGCGGCACCCGGAAAAGCTCGTGGGCTTCGCGGGGATCGACCCGCTGGAATCCAAGGCCCTCTCCGAGCTGCGCACCGCGGCGGACGACCTGGGCCTCCGCGGGGTCACGCTCAGCCCCAGCAACCAGGGTTTTCACCCCGCCGACACGCGGGCCATGCGGATCTTCGCGGAGGCGGAGCAGCGTCAGATGCCGGTGCTGATCCACCCCGGCGGCCATCTCGCGGAGGCGGCGCCGCTGGAGTTTGCCCGCCCGGTCCTGCTGGACGAGATCGCGCGGACGTTCCCGCAGCTCAAGCTCGTGATCGCTCAGCTAGGCCAGCCGTGGGTGGACGAGACGGTCGTGTTGCTGGCCAAGCATCCCAACGTCTTCGCGGATGTCAGCGGCCTGCTCGGCCGGCCGTGGCAGGCGTACAACGCGCTGGTGACAACGTACCAGTACGGCGTGATCGACAAGCTGCTCTTCGGCAGCGACTTCCCCTATACCAACGCCGCCGGCTGCATCGAGGCGCTCTACTCGCTCAACCAGATCGCCCACGGCACGAACCTGCCCATCGTCCCGCGCGAGGCCCTGCGCGGCATCGTCGAGCGCGACGCCCTCACTTTGCTCGGCCTGAACTGAGGCGTCACTTCGCATTCGCAATGCCCCAGTACCGCTACGACCCTCCCCTCGACAAGCTCGGGCCGCACGACTCCCAGCTCATCGAACTGCTGGACGGCAGGAGCCCCATCGCCCGCGCCGCGTGGCAACCGCTCGCCGCCGTGCCGGGGGCCTGCCAGCTTCTCTGGGCCGAGGTCATCCCCGAGCTGCGCCGCCGTGGCAACGGCTCACTGGTGCTGGGCGAGGTAATGCGCCAGGCGAAGCTGCACGCAAGATCCACAGGGCGCCCCCTGCGCCGGATGATGCTCCTGATACCCCAGCCCGACGTCATCGGCCGCGCGTGGCTGGCCAAGAACGGGTTCCTGCACGTCAACACGCTTAACGACTTGGGCGCCGGCGGTGAAGTGCTGGTGATGATCAGGACGTTCAGCTGAGCCCGTCCACCCACATGTCCCCCACCTGGCGCGCCACCACCCGATGCGCCTGGTCCCCCGCCGCCGCGAGCAGCCGCCGCAGGGGCTCATCCATAGGCTCGTAGCTCAGCTTGAACGTCGTGTGGTGGATCGGAAGCACATGCCGGGCCTCCGCCATTTGCGCCATCTTCCACGCCTGCTCCGGCGAGGCGTGCGCCGCAATGAACGGGTCGTACGCGCTGATCCCCACTGCCAGCAGGTCCACCGGGCCGATGCCCTTCCACGCGTCCGTGTGGGCGGTATCCCCGCCGAAGAGAATGCGGGCACCCACACCCATACCTTGAGTCGATTCCAGCAGGTACGCGTTGTACCCCCGCCAGTCATCGAAAAAGACGCGCGGGCCCCAGTGCTTCACCGGCACCGCCGACACTTTCAGGCCGGCGGCCGTTGTCGAGTCGTCCCAGTCCAGCTCCACGAGCTTGCCAAAGCCCAGGTCGTCGAAGAGGTCCGCCGTTCCCGCCGCGGCGATCACGGGCACGTCGCGAAACCGCCGCGCCAGCCGCCACAGCGAGGGGCGGTCCAGGTGGTCGAAGTGGGCGTGGCTGGAGAGAATCAGGTCGATCGGTGGAAGCTCGTCGATGGTCAAGGCCGGCTGCTGGTGTCGCCGCGGGCCGATCGTCGCAAAGAGCAGCCCCACGCCCACGCGCGGGCTGAAAACCGGGTCGGTCAGGATCGTCCGCCCCCCGATCCGCAGCAGCAGCG
>JBGTBZ010000646.1:0-3417 GCA_041749155.1 Phycisphaerae bacterium | reverse complement strand
GCCGGGGTTCGTGGAGCGGCAACTGGCGGCGGGGATGATGATCGACCTCAAGGTGTGGGCGGCGCTCTGGTTCGCCAGGGGCTGAACGGCGGGCGGTCGAACCGCGAGTTGCGCCGGCCCGCGGAGCACAGCTTCCCCTGACTTCCCCTGCAGGTGAAGCTGTGGCACCGGAAGGCGGCAGGACCTGTCGCACCAGATTTGCTCGGCGGCCACGGCGGCGGTGCGGGAGGCGAGAGAGGAGCAGGAGTTGCGAAACGAAGGGTCGTGATTGCCGGCGGGTGGAGCTGCGCCTGGAATTTGCGAAAAATCAAAAAGAATGTGGCGTTACGGGGCTGCTGCGCCGGTTCGGCGAGGCGCTGGTGCGCGAATTTGACGCGCGGCGCGCACCAGGGGGGAGGTGAAATTTTCGATTTCAGGTTGTGCCACGTGGCACACTTTCGGGCCACCTGAGCAAATTCGCGCACCGCGGCGGCGCGAGTGTGCCACGTGGCACACTTTGCGGAATTGCCCCTGACGGGCCGGAACGGCCTCCGGGCGGGGCTTGCGGACCCGCTAGTGTCCCGACCTGAGCAAAAACGCGCACCGCGGACGAAGTGTGCCACGTGGCACAATTTGGAGGCCGGATTCCGAGGGACCAGGAGGCGAAGGACCCGCTGCGTCGGAAGGTGTGGCAACGGGGGGGCGAGTGTGCCACGTGGCACACAGGTCGCTTCCGATGTCGGGAGCAGTGTTTGGGCCGTGGAAAATACTCTGGCGGGTTGGGAGCTTTCGGTTACATTCGTCGCAATGGAAGGCATTCTGCCGCCGATGACCCAATTTGGTTCGGGCTTTGAGCGGGCCAGCGTCAGGCAATTCACCGTCTTTCTCGAGAATCGCGTCGGCAAGATGGCCTTTTTGCTACGCAAGTTCGAGGAGGTGGGCCTGCGCATCAACGCCTTCAGCGTCGAGGAGTCCACCGACATCTCGCTCCTGCGGCTGATCGCCTCCGACCCGGACCTGGCGCGCCAGTGCCTTCGCGAGAACTCCTTCAGCTTCAGCGAGACCGATATCCTCGCCGTCGAGATCCCGCGGTCCAGCAGCATGCCGCTGATCAACGTCGCCCAGGCGCTGCTGTCGGCGGAGATCAATATTCACTACGCCTACCCGCTGCTGCGTGCGCAGTCGGAGCCTGCGATCGCGCTATACGTCGATGATTTGACGCTGGCACAGCGGATCCTGATCCGCAAGGGTTTTCGCATCCTTGGGGAGGCCGACTTGCGAAAGTGATCGACAACGGTTGCAGCCGCGACACATCGACGCTCGTTTGCGCGAGTTAGTATGGAGAAGCGCCTTCGCTTCCGCCGATAAGGATGGCGATGGCCTCTCGGATCGCGGCGCGCGCCGCCTTGAATCAGTCTGTCCCCGCGCGCCCGCCTGCCGGCGAGCCGCGTCCTGCCGCCGATCACGTGGCGGAGCCCTTTCTCATACTGGCGCTGCATGGGCATGGCGTCGAGCTTTCGGTTCGCGTGCCCGCGGTGCAGCGCGTCGCCAGCGCGGTCCTGGGCGAGTTGATCGAGCCGTTCCTCCCGGGCGAGCCGGAGATTCGGGGTTTCGTCATGCCATTCGAGGAGTCGGCGGTGCTGCGGGCGCTCTCGCCGGATGCGGTGCGCGTGGACGATGCGGATCTGCTGCTGGAGCTTTACCGCGACCCGCGCGGGGGCGAGCGCGTGTGGCTGGTCGACGAGCGCTGGGGCATCTGCGAGATCAACCTGCTTCGGCGGACCTGGCGAAGCTGGGTGCTTCCGCGGGCATCGATCGATGCCGTGCGCCTCTTCGAGGCCGCGGTCATGTGGCCGATGGCGCAGCTTCTGCGTGGAACGGGCCTTCACCTGATCCCCGCAGCGGCGGTGGGTCGGGGCGGGCGCGGCGTGCTGATCCTTTCGCCGTTCGACATCGGACCGGAGATTGAGGCGCTGACGCGCGTGGGGGTCGATGTCATTGGCCAGCGCTGGGTTGCCCTGCGGGAGGAGCCGGACGGGCGCATCTCGCTGCTCAACGTGCCAAGCCGCACGGAGCAATGCCCCGCACCGCGCCTGCTCTCCGACGGGCCGATGGGTCAGGCTGCGTGGGTTGACCTGGCGGCGGGACATGTCGGCCCGCACGCGTTCTGCGAGGTCGTGCTGCTGGTGGAGCCGATGCGGCGCAGCGCCGCGACGGCGCGGCCGCTGACGAACATCGAGGCGCGCGAGCAGCTCAAGCAGTTCTGGCCGGTGCCCCAGCTCTCGGCGGGAGCCTCGCCGATCGTGCCGACGAACCTCCTGGCGACGAACCTGGCGCGAACATGCTCGGTGCATCGCGTCCGCCTGAGCCGCTGCGGGGAAGACTTGGCACGCTTTCTGGTGAGACCGCAAACTGCTGCGGCATAGAGACTTACGTCATTCATCCCGTATGCGGCTGCTCACCAGCTGAAGCAGCGCAGCGTCATCACCCGCCGCAAAGTCGACGCGCTGAGCCGCGATGACGATTTCGCGCTGCGCCGGCCAGATCGCCTCGAGCTTCACCCAGTCCTTTTGAGTCGTGACCGGAATCGCCGCGCCGCGCCGGGCCTGCTGTGCGATTCGATCAACGTCCTGGCGCGTATACGTCTGATGATCACCGAACGCCAGCTCCGCCACTACGCTCGCCCCGCGGCGACGGAGGGACTGGAAGAACGCATCCGGATTGCCGATGCCGCAGACGGCCAGGACTGGCCGCTCGCTCAAGTCGGCGACGACGTTTCCGCGCGCATCGGTCATGGCGCCGGCCTCGAAGCTGCATTCGAAGACTGGCGCGGCGGTGTGCCGGGCGACCGTGGCTCTGATGCCGGCAAGATCCTGCGGCGACGCAAGGTCGCGCCGCGTGATGATGATCGCGCTGGCGCGACCGAGCGACGAGATCGGCTCCCTCAGGAGCCCGCGCGGCAGGAGACGGCCGAAGCCAAAGGGTCGCGTCGCGTCGATCAGCACGATATCCAGGTCGCGGCGAACGCGACGATGCTGGAAACCATCATCGAGCACGAACAGGTCGATAGCGGGCCTTCGCGCCAGGGCCCGTTCCGCCGCGCGCGCGCGATCCGGATCGGCCTCCACGACGGCGGAATCGCCGAGAAGCTGCTCCAGGAGCCGCTGCTCATCGCCCTTCTCGCCGGGCCGGGCCTTATAGCCGCGCATGAGGATCGCCGGCGTGCGGCCGGCCCTGGTCAGCTCCGCGCAGAGCCAAGCGACGATCGGGGTCTTGCCCGTTCCGCCGACAGTGAGATTTCCCACGCTGATGGCTGGCCGGGGCAGGGCACTGGCTGAAAGTAAGTCCCTGTCATAGGCCCAGTTGCGAGCCTGCGCGGCGGCGCGATAAGCGGGAGTTAGCAGCGACAGCCCTCCCCGCGCTGCCGCCGGAAGCGCG
>JBGTBZ010000645.1:0-4004 GCA_041749155.1 Phycisphaerae bacterium | reverse complement strand
CCCGTAGCTCAATTGGATAGAGCGTCGGCCTCCGGAGCCGAAGGTTAGAGGTTCGAGCCCTCTCGGGAAGGCTCAGGCACCACCGCCACGTTATCGGCAGCCGGCTCTCGTTGACTGCTTCTTTCCCGTTTCGGATGTCAGGGTCCGGCGCGACGCTGTGTTCGCGCCGTCGTTTTCAATCGAAACAGGGAAGGAACCACATGTCCAGGCAATCTTCTGACCACGCTTTCGCATTCTGCGCCGCCGACACGCTCGAGCCGCGGGTCATGCTCGCGGCCGCCTCCGGCTGGGCCGCTCTCGATGGCTACACCGCCAGTGAGCCGGTCTGCATCCTCATGGGCCTGACCCAGGAGCCCGCCGCCTCGGCACCCGTCTCACATGCCGATATGCGGCGGGCCATGCCATTCCGTGGGGGTGACCGCTTCCTGGCCCTTGCCCCCGCCGCCGCGGAGGATCTCGTAGCCAGGGCGATGAGCGCCTCGCGCGTCGACCTGCGCTGGACCGATGCCAGCAGCAATGAGCGCGGCTTCTATGTCTACCGCGCCGAGAGTGGCGGCAGCTTTAATCCGATCGCCACGCTCCGCGCCCAGTCGGAAGGCTTCGCCGACTTCACAGCCCAGGCCGGCAAGAGCTACCAGTACCGCGTCGCCGCCTTCAACGACCACGGCTTTGTCTTCTCGGAGACCGCGATCGCCACGACCCCCGAGAGCGAAGATCCTCCCGTGCTACGCGGTAACGCGGCCCGGGCTTGAGGATCATGAGGGCCCGTCGTGCCTGCTCCTTCGGGACGGGCGGATCAATACGGTCCGCCCGTCCTTTGCATCGCTTGGGCCCCGCAGCCTCCGCGGACCGCATTGGACGGGGTGGGGCACCGGAGGTATCATTTTTGCGATGCCGCGGCTTGCCGCACTGCTACTGGCTGCCTGTTTCGCCCTCCTGGGGTCGGGGGCGCTGGGCAAGCTGCACGGCCTCACGCACGCCTCCGAAGCGGCTTCCGAAGCAGTTCGGCTGCCCTCGGGCGGGGGCTCCCCCTGCCTGCCTTCGGGCGAAGAGGGCGATTGCGCCCTGCACCTGCTCCTGCAAAGCCCCCTTGCCGCGGCCGACGACGAGGTTGTGGTTCAGGACGCCTCCGTGGCCTGCGGTTCGGTAACGCCCCGGTCGACGGTTCTCAGGGGTTCCCGCCAGCCCGCGCGGGTCGATTGCCGCGGTCCTCCCTGCTGCTGAGTTGAGTGGCTGCGCCCGCACCCCGGTACCCGGGCGGGCGCTGTGTGTTTGCGCTTTCGCCGCGCCGACTTCGCTGCGCCGGCGGAAGGCCAAGCAAATCTCACCAGCGTTCTTTCCCAAGAAGCAGGAGCTTTTCAATGAAGATTCACCTTGGCCATGCAATGGCCGGGATCGCGGCTTGCCTTTGCGCAAGTGCCTGTCAATCCACACGTTCGCAGGGCGAGGCCGTGGTGCACGCAATGGTCCAGCAGGGCCAGCCGGCGGGCGCAGGCCAGCCCACGACGCGACCCGGCGACAACGCCGACATCGAAACCGCCCGCGAGCGAGCCCTTCGCGATATCGAGGGCGGGCAGACCGCCCCCGAATCGACTGCAGGCCCGGAGCCGATCGATGCCTCGGGCCGGCGGCCCGCCTTCAGTCTGAACCCTGATATAACCGTCTTTGTCGATGGCGTGGGCACCTGGTCGCCCGACCGTTCCAACGACTTCTACAACCGCTTCGATATTCGCGAGGCCGAGCTGGACCTGCGGGCGGCGGTGCATCCTCGGGCCGACGGCGTCCTGATCCTGGCGTTCCACCGCGACATCCACAACGAGCTCTTCGAGCACCACGACGAGGAGGAAGAGGAGGAGGATCACGGCCTTGAGACCTCCGTCAACATCGAGGAGGGGTATCTGTTCATCCACGATCTGGGCATCCCGAACCTGACGGCCAAGATCGGGCGGTTTCACCTGCGGTTCGGGCGGCAGAACCTGCTGCACCAGCACGACCTTCCGACCACCGATCCGGCGTTCGTGAACCAGGCGTTCCTGGCGCCGGAGGCCCTCGTCGACTCGGGCGTGAGCTTCAGCTACCTCATCCCGCCGCGCTTCGTGGCCGGCCAGTACGTGGAGGTCGTCGCGGAGGTAGTAATGGGCGAGGGGGGAGATTCCGAGTCGCCGATCTTCGAGGGTGACTTCACCGTCGATTCCCCCGCGGTGAACCTGCATGCCCTCTGGAACACCGACCTGGGCAACGATCTGAACCTGGAGCTGGGCAGCTCTTACCTTGTGGGCCACCGCACGGCCGACAATGCGCTCGACGCGCAGGTCTTCGGGGTGGACGTCACCCTGATGCGCACCGATCCCACGGGCGGCTTCCGCAACACGATGCTCCAGGCCGAAACGATGTACGGCATCGTCGACACCGAGGATGAGGGCAGGCAGTACGCCCTGGGCGCCTACCTGCTCGGACAGCAGCAGCTCAACCGCGACTGGTACGCCGGCCTGCGACTCGACTGGACGCAGAATCCGGTGGAGGACACGCAGGAAGTCTGGGGTGTCACACCCTACGTGAGCTGGTATTGGAGCGAGTTCCTCCGCTTCCGCCTGGGCTACCAGCACCGCGACGGCGACCGTGAGGCGGAAGATGTCGTCTGGTTCCAGACCACCTTCGTATTCGGCGCCCACCCGCCGCACCCGTACTGGGCTATGCGATAACGCGAGATTATCAAGACCGCGAACAGACGGAGCCAATTATGAAAACTCTGATCACCGCGCTGGGCCTGGTGCTGCTGCTGCTGCTGGCAACGCCCGCCCAGGCGCAACTGAAGATCGTCACCACCACCACGGACTTCGCCGACGTCGCCCGCCAGATCGGCCGCGACCGCGTGCATGTCCACTCGGTCATGAAGGGGCCCGAGAACGTCCACAACATCCTTGCCAAGCCGACGGAGATGCTCGCGCTCAACCGGGCTGACATGTTCGTACACGCCGGCCTCGATGCAGAGCCCTGGCGCGACAACCTGGTCAAGGGCGCCCGAAACCCCCGCATCATGCCCGGCCAGCCCGGAAACGTCGACATGAGCCGCGGCATCGACATCCTCGATGTCCCCGAGGAAAGGCTCACACGCGCCGAAGGCGACGTCCACGTCTACGGCAACCCCCACTATCAGCTCAGCCCGGCCAATGCCCAGCGCATGGCGGCCACGCTCGCCGGGGCCATGGCTCAGCTCGACCCGGAGAATGCCGCGTTCTTCCGGGAGAACGCCGCCGCCTTCGTTAACGAGATGGCCGACACGCACAAGCGGTTGCGGGAGCAGCTCCGGCCATACGCGGGGCTGAAGGTCGTGACCTTCCACGATGCCTGGCGCTACCTCGAGAGTGAGTTCGACATCGAGATCGTCGGCACGATCGAGCCCAAGCCCAGCATCACGCCCTCGCCCGGGCAGGTCCGCGACATCGTGAACCTGATGCGTCGCCATGACGTGAAGATCGTGATTGTCGAGACCTACAGCGATGCCGGTCTGGCCCGGTCTATCGCTCAGCGCGCCGGGGCCACGCTCCTGCGCCTGCCGGACCACGTGCTGGGCGTCCCGGAGGCCGCAAGTTACCCCCAGCTCTTCACTTACAACGTCGAGTCCCTGGTCGCTGCCGCCGAGTCGGCAGGGATCGGCGCCAATACGCAAGCAGAGGCGAGCCTGGCGCGGGATGGACCGATCGAGGAGGCGGACGCCGTTGCTGATTGAGCTGGACAACTGCGCCTTCGGATACGGTGTCGACCGCCCAGTCGTGCACGTGGCGGGCCGCATCGAGGTTCCGGCGGGCAGTTGCCTGGGCATCTACGGTCCCAACGGCTCCGGCAAAACAACGCTCCTGCGCGGAATTTTGGGATTGCTCAAGCCGCTTGCGGGCCGGGTGCGCCCGATGCGCGACGTCCGCCGCGGGTACCTGCCGCAGCATCGCCGGCTCGATCTGCATTGGCCCATGACAGCCCTTGACGCCGCCAGCCTGGCCCTGTCG
>JBGTBZ010000644.1:0-3376 GCA_041749155.1 Phycisphaerae bacterium | reverse complement strand
GCCGGCGGCGGTGTCGGAGGGGCCAGGCGAGGATTGACCGCCAGGACGGCCGCCATCGACTTGCGCTGCCGGGCCTGATTCTTGATCGCCTCGCCGATGTCGTCGCGAGCGATCAACTGGTCGTAATAGCCGCTGGCGGCTTGAAAATCTCCCCGTTGCTCCGCGATGGCAGCCAGGCCGAAGAGGGCTGCAAGGTTGTCCGCCGTCTGCTTCGGGAAGGCCTCCACGACCTCGCGATAGGCCGTCTCGGCCTCGCGCAGCCAGACCACCTCCGCCGGCTCTTCGCTTCCAATGCCAAAGAGGGGCGTGGGCGAAGGCTGGGTGGCCGGCTGGGTCGCTGGCTGAGTCGCAGGAGCTGATCGGGCGGGCGGAAATGTCGCCAGGGTCCAGAAGAGGTCGCCCCGCAGGCGGCCGGCATGCGAACGCACACCCTCCCGCTTGCTCGTCGCGGGGAGGTTGGCGAAAGCCTGGAAGTCGCTGATGACGTCAGCTTGACGCGCCTGGACATCATCGGCGTCGAGGAAACTGGCAAACTGGCGTAGCTGATCGGCCTGGAAGACCGCGTCCGACATGTTGTGCAGGCTGGCGGCCTCCGCCTCCCGCTCGCGGACCTCCTGCGTACTCCGCGTGTTGAGGTAGAAATACAGGGCCACGACGATGGCAACGCCCAGCAGGAGGTAGCTGCCATACTCCCAAAGCAGGCCCGGGGCCTTGCTCAGGGCCTGGGCCAGGGAGTTCTGCTCGAGCTCATGCCGCCGTTCTGAATCCATTGAGTTGCGATCCTAGAACCGGTGGGGGGTAACGGCAACGCGGGGGCAGGCATGGGCGGTATTGGCAGCATTGCGCGAAAATAGGACGTTGGGGCGGGCAGGCCGGACCCTCGCGCGGCTTGACATGCTTTGGCGGCTACTCGACAATCGCCGCCTCGCAGCCCCGGGTGAAGGACTATCCAGAGGGCCTGCTCCCCGCCTAAAGCGGTCCTGCCGTTCCGTTTGCGCAAGACCGCAGTCCAGGAAACCCGCGTGTCCCGCCGGCGACCGGCGGCCATTCAAGGTCTGCTGCCTTACGTGCGTTCAAAACGATCCCGAGCTGCCAACCGCTCTCTGGCGCCACGGCGCCCGGAACCGTCCGTCGGAGCATTTGCCATGACACATCGCCAAGCCTCGACCTGCATCCCCACCCGCCTTCTCCTCAGGATTGCCTGGCTGAGCGTGGCGCTGGTCATCCCCGCCAGCCTAGCGCTGCCGGCGACCGCGCAGGACGCGCAGAACCCCACCACCGAGCAGGCCCAGCCTGCCGGCGCGGTCCAGCAGCCCCAGCAGGCCCCGGAAGACCTGATACGCCTTGTAGACGACTTCTACCACTACGCCACTGTCGGCAACTACACCGCCGCCCAGGCATACGGCGAGCGCCTGCTTGCAGGCGGCTATAACGCAGAGCAGGTGCTGGATGCCTTCCGCATCGTCGAGAGCCGTCGGGGCGGCACCGGCAAGCCGTTGGATCAGCGCCTGCTCGAGTGGCAGCGGGCCCAGGAGATCTCCGGCGTCGCCACCCAGATCACCGAGCTTATCAACCAGGGGCGCGTCGCCCGGGCCACCAACCCCGACTTCGTCGCCGAGCAGCTTGAGCGCCTCAACGGCGGTAACCAGGCTTACCGCAACGCCATCACCCAACTGCGCAACAGCGCCGAGTATGCCGTCCCGGTGATGATCCAGTATCTCACCAACCCCCAGAAGCAGCAGTTCCACGCCGACATTCGCCGGGCCATGCGGGACCTGGGCGTGGACATGCTCAATCCGCTTTGGGCGGCCATGGATATGGAAGACCCGCAGGTCCTTTCCAGCCTGGTCGTCGTCTTGGGCGACCTGGGGTACGACGCTTCGGCCCCCTACCTGCTCGAACTGGTCGAGACCAGCCCCCATGACTCCGTCCGCCGGGCCGCGCAGCAGTCGCTCCAACGTCTTAACGTCGCTGGCAACAGCACCGCCGCCGACCAGTATTACCGGCTGGCGGAGAGCTTCTACTACGGCATGGCCCCGGTGGTGCCCAACCAGCGCCTTGGCACCGCGACGATCTGGTCCTGGGGCGGCCAGCACCGAGGCCTGATTCGCACCGACGTGCCCCCGCAGATATTCAACGAGATCATGGCCATGCGCGCCGCCGGCAATGCCCTGGCCCTCGGCCAGGGGCAGGATCAGGCCCTGGCCCTCTGGCTGGCGAGCAACTACCGCCGCGAGGGCGAGCTCAAGGAGGGTGAGGTGGATCGCACCCAGCCCGAGGGCTCCCCCTCCGCCCACTTCTATGGCGCCCAGGCGGGCGCCAGCTACCTGCAGGCGGTGCTGGACCGTGCCGAGCAGGATCGCCGACGCCTGGCGCGCGACAATCGGTACAACACAGCCGACGTGTCGCTGCGGGCCGTTAAGTCGCTCCAGGAGATCATCGGCCGCGGGAACATCGGTGCGGGCGAGACGCCTCTGACGGTCGCAATGAACTATCCCGACCGGCAGGTGCGGATCGAGTCGGCATTCGCTTTGGCGCAGGCGATGCCCACGCAGGCGATCGCCGGTCAGGAGCAGGTCGTGCCGCTGCTGGCCGACGCCCTGTCGCAGACTGGCGAGCCAACGGTGCTGGTGATCACGGCCGATCAGGAACAGCTCAACCAGACCGTTGAACAGTTACAGGCCAACGGCTACCGCGCTATCGGAAGCACCAGCGTCGTGGATGCCATTACGCAGGCCGGGCAGCTTCCCAGCGTCGACGTGCTCGTGGTCGATGCACAGCTTGGCGACCGCGCCGTCGACGATCTTCTGGCCAATACTCAGACGAACCCCAAGCTCAGCGGCTCGGCGAAGCTCATGGTGGTTGGCAGTGAAGCCAGCCGCTACGAGATGATGAAGCAGTCGGACTCGACGCTCGAGACCACCACCGCCCGCGAGGGCCAGGGCTTCGCCAGCGCAGTCGAGCAGGCCCGCACGCAGGTCGGCGGCCTGCCCCTGGATGCCGGGGCCGCCACAGAGCTGGCACTTCGCAGCGGAAACCTGCTCAAGCAGATCGGCAACGGCAGCAGCGTCTTCCGCCTGGAGTCAGGTGGCCCGTTGCTGCTGGCGGCCCTGGACGATCCCCGCCCGCAGGTTCGGATGCTCGCCGGTGAGGTCGTGGCGCTTCTGGATGACCCGCAGGCGCAGGCGGACCTGCTGGAGACCGCCTTGCAGCAGGACTCAGCGCCCGAAACGCGGATCAGCCTGCTCAACAGCCTCGCCACCAGCGCCAAGCGCTTCGGCAACAGGCTCCAGGGCAACCAGGTCAACACGCTCCTGGCCGCGGCCGCCAACCGCGAGAATCTCGACGTACAGGCCGCTGCCGCGGAGGCGGCGGG
>JBGTBZ010000643.1:0-3931 GCA_041749155.1 Phycisphaerae bacterium | reverse complement strand
CATCTCGTAGAGCACGACGCCACAGGCATAAAGGTCGGCCCGGCCGTCCACCTCCCCGCCGCCGCGCTGCTCGGGGGCCATGTATTCCAAGGAGCCGGCAATCTGCTTGAACTGCTCAGCAGCGGGGCCACCACTGACGTCGGCGCTGAAGACGATGCTGCGGGCGCCGGCGATGGCCTGCTCGGCTGCGTTATTGGCGCGGCCAAGGCCGAAATCGGTCACTTTGACGGTGCCCTCGGCCTCAAATCCGGCGGGGCCGGTGAGGCCCTGCTCGTGGAGCAGGATGTTCTCTGGCTTGATGTCGCGATGGACGATTCCCTGGGCGTGGGCGTGATCCAGGGCCAGCAGGATCTGTCGCATGATTGCGACGGCGCGCTGCGGCTCCAGCGGCCCCTGGCGGATGAGCCGGCGCAGGTCAGTGCCGGGGATGAACTCCATGATCAGGTACGGCACCTCGGCGAAAGGATCGAAGCCCCGGGGACGTACGATGTTGGGATGCTCCAGCCTGTGGGCAGTGATCCCCTCGCGCTGGAGGGCGCGGACGTACTGCGGATCGGTCGGCAGCTTCACGGCCGCATGCTGGTCCGTCCAGACGTGATGGCGGGCGCGCCAGACCTCGCCGAAGGCGCCGCCGCCGACCTGGTCCTCGATGAGCCACTCGCCGATGCGCTGGCCCTTACGGCCGACGGTGCGACCGGTGTTTTCGTTGCGATGGTTAGCCGGCGTATTAGGCATCCCGCCTCCTTACATCGAGGTCCTTGGCATTCCAGGCGTCAGGCTACCGCGCCGCACGCGGCGGCGGCACGTAAAATCCGCCGCGCTTCGCCTGGCACCGCGGCGAGGCGCTGGACACGCCGGAGTCGCCCTTAACCCACCAGCCTGTCCGCAATCCAGTCACAAGCCAGCAGATTATACACGGCGGCCAGCAGGGTTCCGACGGCGAAGAACGTGATCGCGAGCGGTCCGCCGATTCCGAAACCAAACATCCACCACAGGGCCAAAAGTTCCGCCGCAGTCAGCGCCACGATCAGCATCGCGGCGGTCCCGTTGGATTCCTGCCTGGCAATCTTTGCGATCAGCCAGAACAGTGCCCAGGGCGCCAGCAGCACGATCAGGGTCCAGCCCAGGATCCTGCCGCTGGCTCCGAAGAACGCCTGCCGGCCCTCAGGACCGGCCTGATAAAAAGCCACGGCGGCCACCACCACGCCAAGCAGCACGATGCCGCCGACGATCTTGCCGCCGATGCCCTTCAAGAAGTCCACGAGCACATTCTACAGGCGACGGTGGAGCAAAGCAGGTGCCCGCAGCGGCCCTGGCAGATGCCAAGGGATGCCGCCCCAGGATGGGTCGGCTGCTGGTGCACCTGCCCGGGGAGGGGGCGATTGACCGACCGCACCGACCTGCCACAATCGCCCCGCCATGCCCGACCGGGTGCGACTTAAACCCCCGCCGAAGGCCCGAAGCCGCCTGGAGCGCTTCGACCTGCCAGCGGGCCGGAGCATCGCCGGGCGATACCAGATCGTCCGCCCGCTCGGCGGTGGGTACGAGGGGGAGGTTTACGCGGTGGTGGAGCGGGCCACGGGCATCCACCGCGCCGCGAAGTTTTATTACCCCCACCGCGACCCGCGGGGGCAGGCGGCGATCCGCTATGCCCGCAAGCTCGACGCTTTGCGGCACTGCCCGATCCTGCTGCAGTACCATCACCAGGAGGTGGTCGCGGTACGGCGGCAGCGCGTGACGGTGGTGGTGTCGGAGCTGGTGGAGGGTGAAAAGCTCAGCGAGTTCCTGCTGCGCCAGCCGCAGGGTCGGCTCACGACATTCGAGGCCCTGCACGTGCTCCACACGCTGGCGGCGGGGATCGCGCCGATTCACGCCCGGGGGGAGTATCACGGCGACATCCACGTGGACAACATCATGATTCGGCGTCGCGGCGTGGGGTTTGAGATCAAGCTGATCGACTTCTTCGACCTGGGACGCCCCGGGCGCAGCAAGATCCAGAAGGACGTGCTGAACCTGGTGGAGGTGTTCTACGCGGTGGTCGGCGGGCGGCGACACTACGCGAAGCAGCCGCCGGTGGTGAAGGGGATCATCCGCGGACTGAAAGACACTCTGATCCTCGAGCGGTTCGCGACGGGGGGATCGGTGCAGCGTCATCTCGAGCGTCTGGAGTGGGAGTAGATGGCGCGGCGGCGGCTGGCGCGGGGGGGAAAGGTGGAGGAAAGGTTGTGACGAGCGGGGCGTGGCGTTGACAAGTTGGGGGTGAGTTTGTCAAAGTTTCAGGTGCGCTGAACCGATGCAAGGGTTTAGCGATGCAGGTGCGCGCGTGATCTCCGAGAAGACGCGCCCGGTCCGGAGCGACGCACCTGTCAAAGCAACGCCTGGCCGCAGGCCTGTGAGCGCGCGGGATGGTGCTTGTCGAACCGGCGATTGACGAGCTCCCAAACGCGTGCGTGGCGAGGCGCCAAGGCTCCGCAGGAAGCGGGCAAGACCTGTCGATAAGTGCGGTTTTTGCTTCATTTTTGCGGGCAAATCCTGTTTAAGGGCGCATGGCTCTAACCCAGTGAGGTTTCTCATGGCAAAAGCTGCCAAGAAGAAGAAGAAGGCCGCCAAGAAGAAGTCGGCCAAGAAGAAGTCCCCGGCGAGAAAGAAGACGACCAAGAAGGCCAAGCGTGCGGGCGGTGCCCGCAAGAAGGCCGGTCGCAAGTCCGCCAAGCGTTCGAAGCGCACCACGCGCTCGGGCGCCGGAATGGGCATGGGCATGTAGCCCCCGCCCTGCGATCCGAAAATTTTTTTCCGGGTCGCTTACCTTTTTCGACAAAGCCTCGCCTCCGGGCGGGGCTTTGTCTCTTTCTTACCCCTGGGAGCGCTCAACGCCTCCGGGCGGGTCCGATCCATCCCAGCCGCCAGAACATGACCAGCATGGTCGCGCTCAGGCCCAAGCAGATCAGCCAGAACAGCCCGTAACCCCATTCCCACTCCAGTTCCGGAAGCACCCGGAAGTTCATCCCGTACACCCCCGCCAGGAACGTCAGGGGGATGAAGATCGTCGCGATGATCGTCAGCACACGCATCACCTCGTTGGTCTGATAAGTGATGCTCGACAGGTACACGTCGATAAAGCTGGCCGCCAGCTCCCGGTAGCTCTCCAGCACGTCGACCACCTGCACCGCATGGTCCGCCGTGTCCCGCAGGAACGGCTTCACCGGCTCGGGCATCAGCCGGTGGTCGATCCGTCCCAGGTCTGCCAGGACGTCCCGCAGCGGCCAGGCGGCCCGGCGGAAGGCCAGAAGCTCACGCTTCACCTGGTAGATCTCCGACAGCACGCTGTACTCAGGCCGCTGCACGACCTGGTCCTCGATCGCCTCCAGCCGGTCGCTGAAGTGCTCCAAAAGCGGAAAGTAGTTGTCCACGACGGCATCGAGGACCGCCGCGGCCAGTCCGCCCGCCACCGTCACCGTCGGCTGCGCGTAGGCGCTGTGGCTGAGCCGCCGGCGCACCTGGTCGAAGCAGTCGCCCTCGGCCTCCTGAAACGTCGCCAGGAAACCCTCGCCGATAAAGATCGAGAACTGCTCCCACCGCCATTCCGCGGGTTCCGCCGCGGCTTCCGCCTCCTTCCCGGGGACGGGCGCGGCTGAGGCGGCCTCCGCCTCGAGCACCGCCATGCGGACGATGATGAAAAGCTCGTCATCCTCGTACTTCTCGATTTTTGGCCGCTGCCCCACATTGACGACGTCGGCGATGGCCAGCGGATGCAGCTTCAGGTGCGTCCCCAGGGCACGGACAGCCGCATGATCCTGTACGCCGCGCAGGTCAAACCACACCATTTCCCCTGGATTGAGCGGCGGAAGCTCCGCGGGAGAGACGTCGTCCTGCTCGTGCCAACTGGCTCCGTCGAAGCGCATGACGCGCAGGCGCGAGGAATGCGGCCGCG
>JBGTBZ010000642.1:0-1578 GCA_041749155.1 Phycisphaerae bacterium | reverse complement strand
GCGTCGCGATCACGCGGCCATCGCGCATCACCGTGATCCGGGCGGCGATCTCGAACACCTCCGGCAACCGGTGGCTGATGAAGACGATCGCCACGCCCTCCGCACGCAATCGCCTCACGATGCCGAACAGCCGCTCCACCTCGCGCGGCGTCAGCGCCGCCGTCGGCTCATCCATCAGCAGCACCCGCGCCTCCTGCGACAGCGCCGCCGCCAGCTCCACCATCTGCTGATCGGCGATCGACAGCCCGCGGAGCTTGGTGCGCGGGTCCAGGCGGACGCCCAGCGTCTCCAACAACCCCGCCGTCTCCTGCCCCATGCGCCGCCAGTGCACCTGCCCGAGCCGCCCGCGCGGCACGTCGTGGCCGAGGAAAACGTTCTCGGCGATCGAGAGGTCGCCGAAGCCCTGCGGCTCCTGGTGAATCAGGGCGATGCCGAGCTTCATGGCGGCGTGCGGAGTGGGGATCGTGACAGGCCGGCCATCGAGATGAATCTCCCCCTCATCCGGCCGATGCACGCCCGCCAGCACCTTTAAGAGCGTGCTCTTGCCCGCCCCGTTCTCCCCGAGCAGCGCGTGCACCTCGCCACGGCGGACCTGGAAATCCGCCTCCGCCACCACGGTCACGCCCGCAAAGCGCTTGCTGATCCGCCGGCAATCGATGAGAGGCACGTCGGCCATGGGATTGGGCGGTGGAGCATAACGGAGCGCGGGCGAACGAGCCACAAGGAACCGTAACGCTCCACCGGAGGAACGCGGAGACACTGAGATAAGGGAGGCTCGTTCGATCGGGTGACGCGATACACTACCAAGCGGCATGCCCGACGATCCACAGGCTAAAGCCGAGCTCGATACCGCCGTGGAGCACGTTCGGCGGCTCTTTGCTGGCAAGCGCGGCTCTCCCGACTGGGGCGACAGCTATTTCCGCGAACACCCCGATCGTCAACCCGGGATGACTGACCACCAGATCGATGCCCTGCATCGGCGGCCAGCGGAGCTGCCCGTCTCGGAGCTCTCATGGTCTGAAGTGAGCTATTTCTTCTCGCACGCGAGTTACACCCTCGATTCTCAGAGGACGCTTTCCGAGGCGTTTCCATACTTCCTGCCTCGGCTGGCGGAAGTGCTCGCATTGCCCGATCCGCCCGAAGGCTTCGCGCTTCCATGGCCTGAGACGATCTGCTCTCGCCTGGCGCTGGTCTGCTGGGATCGCTGGACGGCGCATAAGCGCGAGGTCGTGGCGCGATGGCTTGCCGCCTGGGGCGCCGCGGTGGTGCTGTGGCGGTGCGAACGATGGGTGCAGGATGGGGCTTATCTTGGCCCATGGGATCCGGATCATCGGCAGCTCGACGAGTGCATCCGCGCGTTCCTTGTCGCCGCAGAGCCCGATCTGCTGGAGCCGGCGCTGAATCGCCTCGACCGCGTCGGATGGGTGCGACTGATCCGCGGGCTGGTGCCCTACGGAGAGTTTTATCTCCCCGACTTCGCCGCCAGGCCTACTCAATCGCGATGGCAAGCACTGCAGCGTCGGCTGGCGGGTCCCGAAGTGGCGGAGGCTGTCGTCCGCGCACCGCCGCCGCCGGACG
>JBGTBZ010000641.1:0-4374 GCA_041749155.1 Phycisphaerae bacterium | reverse complement strand
GAGACGCCCGGCACAACCGGCGATGGCATGGTGGCCTGGCGGGTCAGCGTGACCGACAGCGCCAGCGGCGGCTGGGGCATCTCGCCCTCGGCGACGATGACGTATCGACCGGCCCCCTCCAGCTCGACATCGACCAGCTCGCCGAAGACGCGCGTGATTTCGACCGGGGCGATAACGGTTTGCGCCGGGTCCTGGGCGATGTAATAGCGGCCCTTGAGCTCCACCGCGAAGTTCAGCGGGAACAGCCCCTCCACCCGCGGAACCCCCACGGGCAGCCCTCGCTGCTCGAACGAGACGAAATACTCGCCATGCTCGTGCTCGGCGTTGTCGGCGGTGTAGTACACCGCCCAGCCGCGCAGCTCCATGATGTCTGGCTTGTTGGACCGCAGGTGCTTGAGCTCAATGCGCGGCCGCTCGGCATCCACGAGGCGCACATGCACCAGCGCCTCGGCTTCCGGCAGGGTTGTCGGGGCTTCCGGCGGACGGATCAGCAGCGGCGAATCCTGAAGCGTCACCAGCACATCCAGCGTCCGCCAGTCGCGGTATGCCTGTCCGTCGGCGTGCACCTGCACGGCCAGGTTCTGCACCTGCGTCCCGGCGATGCTGCCGGCGGCGGTAAGCTGCAGGAACCCCTCCGGCTCGCCAAATGCGTCGTAGCCGGCGGAGGCCGTGAGATTGCCGGTGAGGGTGCTGCTGTTGTTTGGCTGAAGGTTCTTGAAGCCGACATCCACCGCCACGGCGAGATCGGCGAGCGTCACAACCGCTTCACGGACAAGCACTTCCCCGCTCATTGCCTGGACGAGCAGCCCTTCCAGCCGCAGCTCCTGGTTAGTCGCGATGACCGCCCCCTCCACGACGTTCACAGCCCCGACACCGGGCAGATTCTCAGCCACCAACCCGCGCGGCCGGCCGCCAGCGCGCTGCGCCTCGGGCTGGAGGATGGTGGTGCCGCCGACGGAGGACAGGCGCAACTGTCCCCGGACCGTGGCATCGCCAACCTGGGCAGAGGTGATGTCGATCAGCCCCTCGACGCCGCCGCCCGTCAATCCGCCGCGCCAATCAGCCCGGAGTGCCACTTCCGGCAATCCGAACAGCTCCTGCAGTTCCGCCGGAAGGTTTTCGACGATCAGCGCGATCTGCTGGCGTGCCCCTGAGGCGGGAAAGAGCTCCCCGGAGACCGACATACCGGGCGCACGGCCTGCCAGCGTGTAGACCAGCGGGTTTTGCCGGGCGCCGCTGAACTCGATCCCATGTACCTGGGCCTCGCTCCCATCAGCCTTGCGCACGACCAGCAGCCCGTCGCTCACGCGGATTTCCGGCACCGGCGGGAGCCCGCCGCCGCCGTTACCGGGCTCATCGGGCTCGCCACCGCCCACGAGCCGGGCGGCGCGCTGGATATTCCACTCCCCCTGGGCATTCTGAAGGACGTAGATGACCGGCGAATGGACCTCGACGCGTCGCACCCGCGGCTCGCCGCCGCGGAGGTAGTCGAGGGCGACGCGCGGAAGCGCGCCCAGCTCGGCCTTGATGCGGGGGATCTCCGCCAGCTTCTCGCCTTCCTGGCCATCGAGACCGGGCAGGCGAACGACCAGGTCGCGCAGCTCCACGTCGCCGTTCCAGCCGACGTCCATGCCCGCAAGCGACAAGTCCAGCCCGAGCGTCTCCGACGCACCCGATGCCGCCAGTGCCCGCGGTACATCCGAGCGGAGCACCAGGCTGACGGTCACGAACACCGCCAGAAGCAGCAGAACCAGGATCAACAGCAGGGCCACAAGCCGGCCGAACCACCGGGTCAGGAACCCCCGCCGGCGCTGCAGGACAATCGGCCTGCCTTCGAGCTTCGAAGCGCCCTTGCCCCGAACCTCCACTACCGCGGACTCCGACTTCCTGTCGGACCTTGCCTTCCTGACAGGAGGCGCGGCAGCCGGCTTCGAGTCCCCGGCGGCGGACTCGGGTGCGGGCTCCGGCGGCGTGTCTTTCTTCTCGGCCATGCGGACATGACATGCTAAGCCGCGACCCCGACCCGCTACCTCGGAATCTGCCCGCGAGGGGCACAGACCAGATCAGTCTTCGGCGGGCGGGATGTCGCCTGTGGTGCGGGGGCCCAGACCCAGGAACCAGTAATCGACGCGCTCGGTCCGCTCGACCGACGGGCCGCTGCTGGCGACCAGCTCGCCGGTGTCGGCGAAGTAGGCGGTGATGCTGACGCTGGCGTAGCCGCGTTGGGTGCGGCGCTTCACGATCGAGAGCTCCGGGATGAGCACGGGCACATCGACGGTGCCGGCGTCGACCGTGCCCACCGGCACGTTCACGCCGGGGAAGCCCAGCAGAAAGTCGCTGCGGTTGACGCCCACCGCCCCGCTGCGCACCTCCAGGATCACCTCCGCCTCGTCCCGGCTCGGCGTGAGGGCGGCTCCCTCGATCAGCAGGCGGTTGCGCAGCTCCCCGACGAGGAACACCTGCTCGGCGGTCGGGAAGAAGCTGTTGTAGACGTACTGAACATCGACGAAGACGAGCTTGTCACGCAGCGAGACGAAGGAGAGCCGCTCGACGGCCCGGCTGATGGCGACACTCTGGAGGAACTGCTCATCGGCAGTGCGCGGGGGATCTGTCACGCGGAGCGTGGCGCATCCGGTTGCGGGCAATGCCAACAGAAGCCAGGGCAACACGAGCAGCGCGGGCGTGCATCGCCCCAGGATGGGCGGCGGTGTGGAGGGGCGTGGGCGTATCGGCGGCAAGGCGTGCGGATGATATCACGGTGGTACCCCATGGGATACCGGCGATCGACGCGGAATCGGGCGCTGGCGGCAGCGCAAGAGGGTCTATCATCCCGCCCTCATGCCGCGCGTGCCGAGCACTCTTGTCGTATGTCTGCTGCTAGTCACGTCCGGCGCCCAGACGGCCTTCGCGCAGAGCGGCTCGCAACTGCTGCTGCGCCCGTTCCGCCAGACGGACCAGCTTGAGCTGGATGCCGACGCAGCCTTCGGCTTCCGCTCCGACCTCCAGAGCGAAGCTTCGGACGACCCGTTCGATCTGCGCCTGGATGTCTATGACATTACCGGCCGCGTGCGCCTTACGCCTGGCCTCAGCGACCGCGGAATTGCTCGCGCCCAGCCCCGCTTTGGCTTCTCGACGCGCTATCTCCAGCTCCACACCGCCGATCCTTCCCTGCCGGATGAGATGTTCGACGGCAGCGCCGCCATCGGGATGGGGGTGCTGGCCAGCCAGGGATGGCTGGGCGGGTTGACGTTGGGGGCGGGATACGCCGGGGCGGACTTCGAGTCGGACGCCAACGCCCTTTACTTCCAGGGCAGCTTCGCCATCGGCAAGACGTTCGAGAGTGGTGACGCCTTCGGCATCGTGCTCGACTACAACGGCAACCGCACCTTCCTGCCCGACTGGCCGCTGGCGGGCTTTCAGTACCGCAAGCGCTTCCCCCCGCAGGAGCCGGCCCCGCCGGAAATGGAGGCACAAGGCCGGCGGCAGGGCGCGCTGGAAGGATACAACCCTGATACCGATCCGGCGCGCCTGGTGCTGGCGATCGGATTCCCATATTCCGGCATCGAGTGGCGGCCCACCGATCGCCTGCGCGTGGAGGCGGTCTACGCCATTCCGCAGAGCATCAACGCCCGCGCTGACTACACGCTGCTGGGCGATCCGGCGGTCAGCGGCCTGGGCATATACGCCAACCTCAGCCGGACCGTCACCGCCGTTCACTGGAACGACCTGCCCGACCGCGACCGCCTCTTCTTCCGCCAGTCGCTGGCGGAGGCCGGCATCAACTGGCGGCTGAACGACCGCCTGGAGCTGGTGATCGCCGGCGGGTGGAGCTTCGGTCAGGAGTTCGTCACCGGCTGGGACACCCGCGACACCGATGACGTGGCGAACGTGGACGATGCGCCGTATTTCAGGGCGCTGGCGCGACTCAGGTTGTGAGTCACCCCGCCGCCATCTCCACGTCCGACGGGTTCACGCCCACACGCACCACGCGGCTGCCGATGTTGCAGAAGATCTCGTAGGGGATCGTCTCGCAGAGCTGCGACAGGCCGTACGCGCTGCACGGGCTCATCGGATCATCGTCCAGCAGGACCACCTCATCCCCCGCATGTGCCCAGGGGGCTCGGGCCAGGTCCACCGTCAGGTAATCCATGCTCACCTGGCCCACCACCGGGCAGAAGGCGTCCCGCGCCCCCACATCCGTCGCCGGCGCGGCAATCCGCACGACCGCCCGGTTCGACAGCGCCCGCGGATAGCCGTCGGCGTAGCCGACGGGCACCAGCCCGATGCGCGTCACTTCCGTGGCCCGCCACGTGCGGTTGTAACCGGCGAACGTTCCCGGCTTTACGTCGCGGATGTGCAGGATCGGCGCCGTCC
>JBGTBZ010000640.1:0-9138 GCA_041749155.1 Phycisphaerae bacterium | reverse complement strand
GGCGTCGTCCGCCCTCCGGGCGTTTCCCAACGCCCCGCTCACCGGGGCTTGAAACCCGCGGCTACCATCGCGCGCCCTCCGGGCGCTCGCGCTGCGGTACACTCTGGCCATGACAGACGCCGCCGCGCCGGCTTACGGCTTCTTCACGCAGCTCGCCCGCACGCTCAACAGCGGGCAGTCGCGATCGGTGCTGCTTTACGGCGGCGTGCACGACCTGTTCTTCGACGGCGAGGATTACGTGCCGCTCGTGCCGTTCCTGACGACCAAGTGCGCCGTCGAGGGGATCATCCAGCTTGTGTACGAGCTCAACGGCCCGATCCGCACCGTCCCCGCCGACGCGGCCGATGCGCTGCGGTCGGCGTGGGTCGCTTGGAAGAGCGGGGCGGACCCGAGCCAGCTCGTGCTGGAGGCGCTGGTCGATCGCCGCAAGGCGCGGCAGCGCGAGGCGGTGGAGGCGCAGTTCGATGCGCTGGTCCACGAGGCGACGGGCTCGCCGAGCGTGGCGCTGGAGTTTCTGCGCCAACTCACGATCTGCTCCCGGGCGAAGGATGCCAATGGCCGGCCGCTCATCGGCAGGCGGCTGCTCATCTTCATCGAGGAGGCGGACCTGCTCCTGCCCGGCGGGGATGAGCCGATCACGCGACTGAACGCCGCCGACCGGCACCGGCTGACCGTTCTGCGCGACTGGTTCGGCGACCCGGCTTTCCAGGATGCGCAGGACAGCGTCGTGCTGATCAGCGAGAGCCGCGGGGGGATTCACCGGCTGGTCACGAGCCTGCCGCAGATGCTCTACGTCGAGGTTCCCGCGCCGGGCGCGCCCCAGCGCGAGGCGTACATCCGGTATTTCGTGACGACGCGCGAGAACGGCCCCGCCATCGGCGACAAGAAGCCCGTGCCGAAGTTCTGGACGGACGTTGGCGAGGTCTCCCGCTTCACCGCCGGCCTCTCCCTGCACTCCCTGCGACAGCTCCTGCTCGGCGCCGCCCACGCCGACGAGGCCCTTTCGCCGCGCCACGTCATCGGCAAGGTCGAGAGCTACATCTCCAGCCAGCTCGGCGAGGATGTCGTCGAGTTCAAGATGCCCGGCCACACCCTGGCCGACGTCGTGGGCTTTACGAAACTCAAGGAGTTCCTGAAGGACGAGCTGATTCCCCGCATGCGCTCCACCGGCCCCGACGCCCTCCCCGGCGCCGCCGTAGCCGGGCCGATCGGTGGGGGGAAAACGTTCATTTTCGAGGCCGTCGCCGCGGAGCTGAACGTGCCGGTGCTGACGCTCAAAAACATCCGCAGCCAGTGGTACGGGCAGACGGACGTCCTCTTCGAGCGCCTCCGCCGCGTGCTGTATTCGCTCGGCCGCGTCGTGATCTTCGTGGACGAGGCCGATACCCAGTTCGGCGGCGTCGGCCAGGACACGCACGAGACCGAGCGCCGCCTCACCGGCAAGGTTCAGCAGATGATGAGCGACCCGGCCTTGCGCGGGAAGGTCACGTGGCTGCTCATGACCGCCCGCATCCACCTGCTGAGCCCCGACATCCGCCGCCCCGGGCGCGTCGGAGACCTGATTATCCCCGTTCTCGACCCCGAGGGTGATGACCGCCGCGACTTCCTGCGCTGGATGATCGCGGATGTCATTGACGGTGACGCCGCCGCCGCCGTCAAGGAGCTGGAGGCGGAGGTGAAGATTGACTCCGCCGCCGGCTTTGCCATGCTCCGCTCCAGCCTCAAGGCCAGCGCCGCTGCCGTCGGACGAAAGCTCTCGCCCACCGACATCCGCGAGGTCGCCGCCGACTTCATCCCGCCCGCCATTGACAAGACGCGCCGCTACCAGACGCTCCAAGCCCTCATCAACTGCACGCGCCGCTCCCTGCTGCCCGATCCCGGCGTCACCCCCGAGCAGCGCGAGGCCTGGCAGGCGGAAATCCGCAAGCTGGAGATGCAGGGGATCAGCTAGAGAGCGTGAATCTGCGTTCAACTCTGGCTGTTTCGCCTCTAGACTCGCCGCATGCCCGAATGGCTCCTCACCAACGGCCTCGGCGGATTCGCCGCCGGGACGACCGACGGCATCAACACGCGCAAGTACCACGGCCTGCTCGTCGCTGCCACGCTTCCGCCAGTCGGGCGGATCATGACCTTTTCGCGCTTCGTCGAGAACCTGGTCTTGGACGACCGCCGCATCGATTTCTCCGCCGGCATTTTCGGTGAGGATGTCGTCGGACAAGGGCAGAAGTTTCAGCGCGATTTTGAGCTTGGCGACGGCTTTGTGCGCTGGGTTTTCGACATCGAGGGCGTCCGCGTCGAGCGGCGGGTGCTGGTCTGCCACGAGGTCAATGCCTCCGGCGTGCGGTACACGGTGACGCGGCCCGGGGATCATAAAGGCAATGTGACACTAGGCTTATGGCCGATGCTCGCCCTCCGCGACTTCCACGGCGTCCGACGCCGCCACGACGGGCCGGCCCCGGAAATCGACGCGGTGGAGGACCGGGCCGTCTTCATCCGCTCCGGCGACCTGGCGGTCCGCATCGAGGCCGATGGGGGCCGGTTTCGCCAGGCGCCCGACTGGTGGTACGGCCAGACGTACCCACAGGAGACCGCCCGCGCCATGGACGACCGGGAGGATCACTTCACTCCGGGCCCGTTCGAAGTCGAGTGCTCATCCGAAGTTACAACAATCGCCCTCTGGATCCACCTCGACCACGACGAAGGCGGCTTCATCTGGGAGCAGGAGCTGGAGCGCCGTCAAGTCGCCCTGGGTGCCACAGCTTCTTGCGGAGGGGAAGCTGTGCTGCGAGCCGCGGCACCCCCAAGGCCCCTCACGCCTGCCCAGCGAAAGCTCGCCCGCGCCGCGGCCGATTTCGTCGTGCACCGGCATCGCCCCGATGGCGGGCTGGGGACCACCGTCATCGCGGGATATCCGTGGTTCGCCGACTGGGGCCGCGACACGTTCATCTGTGTGCCGGGCCTGTTTCTTGCCATGGGGCGGATCGAAGAGGCGGGGCAGGTCCTGGCGACGTTTGCCGACCACGTCAGCCAGGGGATGGTGCCAAACCGCTTCGACGACTACACCAACGAGCCTGAATACAACACCGTCGACGCCAGCCTCTGGTTCATCCACGCCGCTCACGCCTTTCGCGACGCCGGGGGGGACGGCCGGGTCTTCAGCGACCGCCTGCTCCCCGCCTGCCGGGAGATCATCGACGGCTACACCCGCGGAACGCGCTTCCGGATTGGCGTGGATGAGTCCGATGGCCTCGTGACCGCCGGCGACGAGACGACCCAGCTCACCTGGATGGACGCCCGGCGCGACGGCGTGGTCTTCACGCCGCGGCACGGCAAGGCCGTGGAGATCAACGCCCTCTGGTACAACGCTTTGATGCTCCTGGGGGAAGAGCGGCGGGCGCAGCAGGTTCGCGAGAGCTTCAGGGCCCGGTTCATCGCGATCGATCCGGAGCGCCTCTTCGAGCAGGGGCTTCATGACGTCATCGGGCCGGATAAACCCGATCGCTCGGTCCGGCCCAACCAGATCTTCGCCGTCAGCCTGCCGCATTCGCCGCTGGATCACGAGGAGCAGTACGTCGTGGTCGAGGTCGTCCGCAGGAAGCTCCTGACGCCTTACGGCCTGCGGACGCTCTCGGCGGATGATCCGCGCTACCAGCCGCGTTTCGCGGGACCGATGTTCGAACGTGACCGGGCCTATCACAACGGCACGGTCTGGCCATGGCTCATCGGCCCGTTCCTCGACGCCTGGCTCAAGGTCCATCACCGCAGCGATGCGGCGGTCGAACAGGCCTGCCACTGGCTTGGCCCGCTACTGGAGCACCTCGAGCGCGACGCGTGCCTCAACAGCATCAGCGAGGTCTTCGACGCCGAGCCTCCGCACCGCCCCGGTGCATGCTTCGCCCAGGCTTGGAGCGTCGCGGAGGTGCTTCGCCTGGTCATCGAGCTTGAAATCTAACGTCCAATCTCACTCCGGCGCATCGCCGATGCCCGTGATCGTGATCTTCGCCGGACGCGTCGCCCGCAGGGTCGGCCGCCGCGGCCCCTCCGCCGGCAAGGCGCTCATCCAGAACGCACCGGACAGCACGCCGCCAGGCGTCGGATCGCCAAAGAGCTGGTTGTCGTCCGCCACCACGTCCACCGTCATGCCGACGGTCTTCACCAGCACCGCGTGGAACTGCTTGCCAGTGGCCGGGTTAATGACGCGCCGGGCCTCCATGATGATCCCCGACAGCCGCGCCGTTGCCGGTGGGATGTTCCCTTCGCTGTCGAAGTAGCCGATCGGCAGGAACGACTCCACTGCGAAGACCAGCTCCGGATTCTCCTCCTGAAGCTCCTCCTGGGCTTGGCGGTACGACTCCACGTCCGGGAACGCCTCCGCCCCGTGGGCAAAGGCCGCCACCTGCACCAGGGCGTTGCCGTCGTAATCGCAGGCCATGTCGTAGAAACGGGCATATGCCGGCAGGTCGAACCCTGCCTTAGTCTCTTCCTGGCTGCCAAGCCCGATCCACGCGAATACACCACCCGTCGGAGGGGCGGTGTCGTAGTCGTAGCTGCGCTCGATCGTGATATGCGCCCGGCCGCGCCCCTCAAAATGGGGGTCGAAGCCCTGGATCTCACCCTTCTCGTTGAGATTCACCCAGATCTGCACGCCCTGCCCGGGGCTCCAGCAGACGTAGCGGCCACCCCAGCCAGGATCCGCCCCGATCACCTCGATCTGGTCGCCCTCCTTCAGTGCCCGCTGGATGAAGGGCTGGAGGTCCTCGTCGGTCTCCGCGACGAACCCGATGCTGTCGAAGTGGCCGGGCATTGCCCGCCATTATGCTCGCAAAGGCCCCTTTCAGCACGCCAACTGCCCCGTGAATCCGCCTACGCCACGAAGTGGATCGTTAGCAGCCCCAGCCCGACCGCCGCGGGGATCGACCCCAGGATCAGCGCATAGCTCGACAGCCGCCGCGCCGCCGGGACGTCCCGGCCGCTCAGCCAGTCGATCAGCGCGATCACCCCGCCAATCAGCAGAAACTTGTAGACGGCGGCGCCCGCGAGGCCGAAGTGGCTCATCACCCAGAGGGCGATTTGGTTACACTCCTCGCCGCCCAGCCGCAGGATTACCGCCGTCTGAACGAAGTCCAGCAGGCCAAGGACGGCCACGATGAGATAGCGGTTCGGAAAAGCCGGCCGCCAGAGCGTCAGCGGGCGGGTAAAGATCGCGCCCTTCAGATGGCCGGCAAAGATGCTGGGGTGGGCCAGCATGTTACAGACATCGAATTGCCCGGCCACCGACGTGAGCCGCGGGCCCCGCCACGGCATTTCGTCGCGAGCCCGATAACGATCCCTATGCGTGCAGGAAGAGCAGGCCGAAGGCCAGCGCCACCGGGAAGCAGGTCACGATAATGCCCGCCCAGATCAGCAGGCGGCCCGAGCTGTACCTAAGTCGTCCAATGATCTCACACAGGCAGATCACGAACGTCACCATCGCGAACTTGAACAGCGTCATGCCCCCAAGGCCGAACCTCTGAAGAATCCAGTCCGCCAGCTTATTGGCCTCGGCGCCGCCGAACTGCAGCACGATGAAGGTCATGAACACGTCCATCGCGCTCAAGAAAACGAACCACACGTAATGGTTCGGGTAAAGCGGATGAATAGAAAGCGGGCGCAGCAGACTCCCCAGCGGCGACGACCGCTCGGCGGCGGGGTCAGGCTGGTGCGCGTCCTGGCTCATTCGGCCTCGCCCTCAACGATATCCGCAGGGTCCGCCGGCGGATTCACGGTGTCGTTGTCCGCATCATCCAGCCGCTGCTGTGTGTCGTCCCGAATGTCCTCCCGAACGTCCTGCACCGCCTCGGGAGCCCCCATCACGTCCAGCAGCACCACCAGCAGCACGATCGCCGCCGCGGCGGCGCAGGCGATGGGCGCGCCGGCCCCGGTCCGCTGGTCGTTCAGGGCCATCACGACCGCCACTATGGTCATCAGCATCGCCACGATCGCCAGCACCAGGGCCATCAGGTCCAGGTGCATCCATTCCAGAATCACTGCCAGCAGGGCCACGCCCGCTCCGGCGAAGGCCAGAACAAGCGCCGGGCCTTTCTGTGAGGGCAGGGCCTTATTCTCGTTGGGAACCTGCGTTTCCGTCACGACACTCGACGGATCGGCGCTGGTGTGACGCCGTTCATATGGAGGCTGGTCTGGAGGGGGACGGGTCATGGCTCGAAGCTAAGTGCCTGCCGCCCAACAGGCAGCGCCAAATCGGGAGGGGGCGTACATTTCCGTCACGGCAGCCCACTGCTGGGACCATCGGTGCGGGCAACTGGATCTGGATTCGAGGGGTTCGCCTTCAGGCCGCCCGGAGGCCCTTGCGGGCGTTTTTCAGCCGGTACAGGTCCGCGTCCGCCTGCCGCAGAAGATCGTCGGCGGCGTGAATGTGGACAGTCCCAAGCGTCGCGATCCCGCAGCTCAGCCGCGGCGGGTGCTCCACGTCGTGAGTCCGGGCCAGGTCGTCGGCGATTCCGCAGAGCCGGTTGGCCGTCTTGCGGCCCGACTCCTCATTGGTGTTCCAGAGCACCAGCACGAACTCATCCCCGCCGTACCGGAAGGCCTCATCCTGCTCGCGGACGGCGCCGCGGATAAGCTGGCCGACCTTCCGCAGGTAGTCATCCCCCACGGCGTGCCCCAGCGTGTCGTTCAGCAGCTTGAAGTTGTCCACGTCGATCATCACGACGCACAGGTCCGCCTCCTCGCGACGGGCACGTTCCACCATGGCCGGGAACACCGAGTCGAATGCCCCCCGGTTGCCCAGCGTTGTCAGGGCGTCGCGATTGGCCTTCTCGCGAAGGTCGCCAAGCTTCTTTTCCAGCGAATCGGTCCGGGTCGCCACGCGACGCTGAATCTCCAGCTCCAGCTCACGCACCGCCTGGCGCTGGGCGTTCAGGTCGCGGCAAAGCGTCGAAACCCGCTCTGCGAGCTCCGACATCTCGGCGGCCCCGTTGCCGAGGGTAGCCAGGTCCTCGCTGGCCGCCTCGCCGTGGCGAATCTCCCAGAGCAGCCGACTCATCGTCGTGACCGACTGTGTCCAACGCCGCTCATGCCGCACGGCCACGAGCAGGACCAGGGCCAGCATGAACCCCGGCAGGGCGGCCTCCCGTATCACCTCCAGAAGCTTCATGTCCCCCTGCACAACCGGCCAAACCAGTAGGCCCAGCCCGGCCAGGATAACGCCCCCGAAGATGCCCTTGACCACCCACCGGGACGTCCGCGGCCAGCGCTGAAGAGCATGTTGGGGAGAAACGGGAGGCATCGTCACCCGAATCGGTGAATCTGCCTATGCAGTTAACTTCCGTTTCGGGAAGCACTTACCAGCGCTCTGCCGCCCCTTCTTACTGGACTTATCGCCCAGTGCCCGCGCAAGTTCGGTCGGTCGCCGCCGGTTGCCCCGCGGAGACGGCGACCTATGATGCCCGACTTTCGTTTCACCCATCCCCAAGGAGATCCTCATGGCCCGCACAGACCGTGGCCCGGGCTTGCAAGCCCCGGGCCGGCCACAAAGGGACGACCGCGAGCTTAAGCGCCGGGCCGTCAAAACCAGCAGCAAGGGCGTCCTTTACGTCGATTATAAGAGTACCGAGACGCTACGCCGCCTCATGAGCAACAACGGCAAGATGCAGAGTCGCCGCCGCACCGGCGCCAGCGCCATGGAGCAGCGCCTCATCGCCCGCGCCATCAAGCGCGCCCGCTTCATGGGCATGCTTCCGTTCGTCGAAGCGACGATCTGAGCCTTCTGCGATCGGGAGAGCGCGTGGCGGCCCGGTCGTCACGCCCTCTCCACGTTTCTTTCGGGCTCATCGCTCATTCGTCGGCGGCGGCTTGCTCCTGCTTCTCGGGCAGGCGGGCCAGCAGGTCCTTCACCGCCGCCTCGAGTTGCTCGTCGAGATTTGCGGATTCGGCCTCCGGAGTCTGGGGCACCCGGATGTCCGGAACGGCCCCGTTGTTCTCCATGTCGGTCCCATCGGGCAGGTACCATCCCCGGAAGGGCAGGCGCACTGTCGTGCCGTCCACCAGGCGGAAGCTGCCGGTGCTGATGACCCCGCCGGCGGTCGTCTCGCCGACCAGGGTGCCTCGCTTCAGCGTCTTGAAGGCGTGGCTGATGATCTCCGCGTTCGAGAAGCTCTTCTCGTTGCAGAGCATGTTGATCGGCAGGTCATAGCGCGGAATGAACAGCCGGTCGTTCGGATAACCGCCGCCCTCGAGGCCCGCCCGGTGGCCTTGGAACGAATCCTGCATGCCCCGCGGGATCGTGTAGGCGTGACGCGGGTACATGATCGACGCCAGCAGCCGGTCGGCGGTCCAACCGCCGCCGTTGTTGCGGACGTCGATGACAAGGCCATCCTTGCCCTCCGCCGCGGCGTAGAGATCGCGCACGAACGTCTCCAGCGACCCCTCGTCCATCCCGCGGATGTGGATGTACCCCAGCCGCCCTCCTGACATCTCCTCCACCTTGCGGTTGGCCTCGTTGCGCCAATGGTCGTAGGAAAGGCCGCTGATCTGCCCGTAGCTGACCGGCGTGATCAGCAGGTCCAGCGCCTGCCCCTGCCGGCGGATCCCGACGACTGTCTCGCGACCCACGCGGTCGGCCAATTGCAACTCAAGGGCAAGCTTCGGATCGACCGGCTCCAGCTCAAGCTGGGTGATGACATCGCCCGGCATGAGCCGCATAGGCCCGCGGCCGGCGGGGCCCGTCTCCATCACTTCCTTAACCTCAAACCCATCCTCCACGGGCTCGGTCCGGATGCCGAAGTGGCCGAAGCTCTGGCGAACGTTGCCCGTCTCCGACCACCCACCGCCGCTGGCGGGGGAAACACCGAGGTGACTGCCGTTGAGCTCGCCCAGCAGCTTCATCGAAGCGTGCTGGAACTCGTCGCCCGTGCGGGCAGCGCGGGCAAGCTCCAGGTACTCGCGCGTAAGCTTGCCCCAGTCGAGGCCCTTCATCGTCGGGTGATAGAACTGATCGCCCAGAGTCCGGGCCAGCTCAAGGAACTTGCGCTGGTTGAAGTCGGTCAGTTCGACTTGGAGCCGGTGGCTGGGCGCCAGCGACCGCAACTGGTTCGCACGCGAACCGCTGGTGTCGAAAAAGCCGCCCTGCGTCCCGCC
>JBGTBZ010000639.1:0-18401 GCA_041749155.1 Phycisphaerae bacterium | reverse complement strand
CGGCCCCTTGCCCTCGCGGGCGTGGCGGACCATGTCGCGGCAGGCCTTGTAGACGGCGAAGATGTCGTTTCCATCCACCTGAATCGTCGGCATGCCGTAGGCCAGGGCCTTCTGGGCGAAAGTCTGACTGGCGGACTGCTTGGTGGTGGGCACGCTGATCGCCCAGCCGTTGTTCTGGCAGACGAAGACGGCCGGGGCTTTCAGCACGCTGGCGAAATTCATCCCCTCGTGGAAGTCGCCCTCGCTGGTGGCGCCGTCGCCGAAAAAGACCATGGCGACCTTGTCGGTGCCGTTCTTCTTGTTCTGGATCTTAAAGGCCCATGCCCAGCCGGCAGCGTGCAGGCACTGGGCCCCGATCTCCACGCAGATCGGGCTGACGTGGTACTGGTTAGGGTCGATCTGGTTGCCGCGCTCGTCGCCCATCCAATGCAACAGCACATAGTGCATCGGCAGGCCGTGCTGAAAGAGGGCGGCGTTCTCGCGATAGGCGGGCAGGATGTGGTCATGCCCCTTCTTCAGCGCTGCGGCGGCGCCGAAGGCGACGGCCTCCTGGCCCTTGTTCTGCGGGTAGGTGCCCATGCGACCGGAGCGCTGAAGCTTGAAGGCGGCCTCGTCGAGCTCGCGGGCCACGACCATCTCTCGGAAGATCTCGACGAGCTTCTCGTCTGTCAGCACGTCGCGCACGTCCGCTGCGAGCTCCTCGTTGAGGCGCCCTTCCTCGTCCATGATCTGGAGGTACTTCACCTCGGCCTGGTACACGGTTTTCAAACCCATGGAGTTCTCCAAAGTGACCGGTTCGCTGCCCACCACGGCGGGGGATGCACCCGCTCGCGAGGGGCTGGCCGGATGCCGCCGGCGGGCATTCTTGGCGCCGCCGGGCCGCTCGGACTTACGGGGGCTTGGTTTCTTGCGCTGGCGACTCATTCGTGGCTCGCAGATCAGGGGTTTGCCGGGGAGAGGCTCACTTCGAGCCGGTCGTCACCTCTTGCGTCGCATCGGAATGCGCGCCGTTGCCGTCAAACTGCGAGGCGCTGGGCTGGTGGACCTTCCCGCGGCGGTCGATCGTGCGGTTGATCTCCGCCTCGTTTTCCGGCTCGGCCAGAACCTCGGCTGCGGCGTCGTTCACGCCGGGGAACTGTTTGATGCCCTTCTGCCCCAGACTTCGACCCGTTCCGGCGGCGTTAGGCGACCGCTCCGGGATCGAATAGCGGTGGTTTGGCAGGGTTTCGACCCAGGCCAGGGCCTCTTCCGCCGCAGTTCGCATGGTGTCGTCGGCATTGTTGTAGAGGGCGCTGAAGCAGGCGTTGATCTCCTGCTGGGCCATGTCCATGAAGTGCTCGGCGGCGGCGCGCTCGGCCTTGGCCTGGACCAGCGGGCGGTCGTCGCGTTCGCGGGTCTGCCTGTCGAGCTTGGAGAGCGTGCAGGCCCAGGCGTGGAGCCACATGGCGACGTCGGCCAGGCGGGCCTGCACGACCTGGCGGGTGACGATCTTCTCCTCCTCTCGCTTGGCGGCGAGCTTGAACTCGTGGGAGTGCTGCCGGACGGCAAGTGCAAGCTTGCGGGCCCAGTTCTGAAGTGAGACGTGGACATCAGGGGCCTGCGGGGCCTTCTTGCGGACGCCGACGAAGAGCTCGGTCGCCAGGGGCAGGCCCGCTCGCATCATCGTCGGGTTGACGCCGTTTCTCAGGAGCTTCTTCACGTTCGGGCCGAAGCCAAGCTCCCGGTCCCAGGCCAGGGCGTCCTTCACCCCCAGCATGTTTTCCGCCAGGTCCTTTCCGCCGTAGGCGAAGATGTAGCTTTGCATCACCTCGTTGGCCCCTTCCACGATGGTGTTGATGCGGCTGTCGCGGAAGATGCGCTCGACCTCGTTCTCGGTCATGTACCCCTCGCCGCCCATGATCTGCACGGCGTCGTTGACCACGCGCCATCCCATCTCGCTGTTGAAGACCTTGCAGATGGCGGTTTCGAGCTGGATGTCCTCGTCGTGGCGGTCGAGCATGCCCGTGGTCATGTAGAGCACGGCGTCCATGGCGTAGGTCAGTGCCATCATGCGGGCGATCTTCTGGCGGACCAGTTCGAAATCGGCCAGGGGACGCTTGAATTGGTAGCGGGTCTGAGCCCACTTAATGCCCTGCTCCATCGCCCGCCTGGCCCCCCCCAGCATCCCGGCGGACAGCGTGCAGCGGCCGTAGTTCAGGCAGGAAAGGGCGACGTTCAAACCCTTGCCCTCCTTGTGCAGAAGATTGGCCTTGGGGATCCTGACGTCGGTGAAGCGAATGCGCGCCTGCCAGGTGCCGCGGATGCCGCACTTGCTACGGTTCTTCTGAAAAATCTCGATACCCGGGATGTCAGGCGTGCAAACGAGGGCAGTTACCCGCTCCTTGCCGTCCTCCATCGTCTGCTTGGTCATTACGGTGAAAAGGCCCGAGATCGCTCCGCTGGTCGACCACTTCTTCTCGCCGTTGAGGATGTAGAACTCGCCATCCTCAGACTTCTCGCAGTGCGTCTCCTGGCCGCCGGCATCGCAGCCGACGTTGGGCTCGGAGAGGCAGAAGGCGCTCAGGTGCTCCTTCGCCAGGGCCGGCAGCCAGCGGCGCTTCTGCTCTTCCGTCCCGAAAAGCATGATCGCCTTGCACCCGATGCTCTGGTGGGCGCTGACCAGCACCGCCGTCGAGCCGCAATAACGGCCGATACGTTCCAAAACCCGGTTGTAGCTGGTGATGCCAAAACCGCCGCCGCCGTGCTCCTGGGGGATTGTCATGCCCAGGACGCCCAGGTCGAAGAGCTTACGGATGACCCAGTCGGGTATTTCCTGGTCCTGATCGATCTGGATCGAGGGGTGCTCACTCGCCAGGTAAGCGTCCAGGCGGGCCAGGAGCTCGTCACAGTGCTTCTTCTCTGCCTCGCCGTAGGCGGCGTAGGGGAAGAGCAGATCATTGCGCAGGCCGCCCCAGAAGAGCGTCTTGACAGGCCCCAGCGTCTCCGGCTGCTTGCCCAGGAGGGCCTCGGCGTCGGCGATCATCTGACGGTCCTTCTCGGACACGCCTTTCATGGTTTTGAGGTCGGCAGCCATGGCGGGAGTTCACCTTCGGTCGGAGAGCGGGGGTCGTGAGATCGTGACTTGCTCCAAGATAACCGGCACTGCCCCTGCAGGGGCCATGTCGGGCGGAATAATGGGCCGCGCAGCGCGCGATTTCTACTCCGGCGGAACAGCATCCATTATATCGCACAGGCCAGTCCGGCTCAAACCACCAAACCCCGCTGCGGCGACCCAAGGCAGCAGGCCCGGCACCGCGGGCTACTTGCCGGCGTTCAGGAAGCTCTGGAGGTCCGCCTCGTTCACCGCCGGCTCCCCTCCGACTACGTTGTCGAGCTTGCCGGCCTTCATCCAGTCCTCGAGCTGGTCCACCAGGCTGAAGAGGTGATCGAAGCTGTCCACGATGAACAAGAGCGGCTGGTAGTGGTCAATTTCGAAGTACTGGTTAATCACCCATTCGAGCTGGATCGGGTAGCGCTGCACCATCGGCGACTCGATGCTGTGCTCGATCTCGCCATAGCTGGAAAGCAGGCCGCTGCCGTAGACCTTTAACTTGTCGGAGCCGGGTTTGTCGCGCATCAGGCCGAACTCGACGGTGAACCAGAAGAATCGGGCCATCGCCTTGATGATGCTCTCCACCCGCTGGAGCCGTTGCTTCTCGTCGGCGATGTTCGCCACATGCTCGCTGGCGGCCTTGGCCACCTCGCCGAAGCGCACCAGCGTGTCGGCGAAGGCCCTGTCGGTGTGCATCGGCACGTGGCCGGCGATGTCGTGGAAGATATCCGGCTCGGGCAGGTATTCGATCTTCTTGCCGTCGCGGATCGTGATCGTGGTCGGAAAGTCGCGGTTACGCAGGCAGTCGAAGAAAACGTATGCAGGCACGTAGCCGCTGACGGCCTTGGCCTTGAACCCCGTGAGCGTCGAAAGGAACTTGTTCACGTCCGCAAGCCGCGGGACGGCGTTCGGGTCGAGCATCAGGTTCTCGATCCCCTGCATGAACTTGCGGTTGGCGTACTTCTCCCAACGCGGCCGCAGGCGCGCATACAGCCGCCGCCACGTGTCCTGGTTCTCCTCGCTGTAGAGCTCGTAGGGCTGCTGGATGTAGACCTCGCCGCCCAGCTTGGCTTCCTCGATGAAGGGAGCCTGCGTCGTTGTCAGCCCTTCGCCGGGTTTGTGGCCCTTCGGAGCGGTATCGATCGTGGCGGTGGTCATCTTGAGTCTCCGTTTCTTGCCGGCGCCTCGCTGCGGTTAACCCGCCATTCCGGCGCCCGGATCCTGGTCCATCCAGCTCGTGCCGTACTTCGGATCGTCGACCTGCATCGCCTGCTTCGTCAGCTTCAGCGGACGCTCCGTGTCGAACATGACCGCCAGCTCCTCCGTGCGGCTCATGCTCATGCTCTTGAGAATGGTGCCCGGGTGCGGGCCGTGCGGGATGCCTGTCGGATGCAGCGTCAGGCTGCCCTGCTCGATTCCCTTGCGACTGCCAAACTCTCCCCGGCAGTAGAAGAGCACCTCATCCGCGTCCACGTTGCTGTGGACGTAGGGGATCTTGACCGCCTCCGGATGGTGATCCAGGTGCCGCGGGGCGAAGGTGCAGACGACGAAGCCCTCGGCCACGAACGTCGTCTGGAAGGGCGGGGGCAGATGGACCGTGCCCGTCAGCGGCTCGAAGTCCATTGCGTTAAAAGTGTGCGGGAAGATGCGGCCGTCCCAGCCGACCACGTCGAAGGGATGGTGCGCCATCGTCATCCGCGTCAGGCGGTCCTTGTCCTTCACGAGCACGTCGACTTCCCGTTCCTCGTCGATCGTGATCAGCTCGGTCGGGCCGTGGAAGTCGCGCTCGTAATAGGGCGCGCCCATCTTGATCTGCCCGTCGGGGTTCAGGTACGGCGGCGGTACCCGATACTGCCCCTTGGCCTCCAGGATCAGGTAATCCTCGCGGCGGATGTCGTCCGGAACAAAGCGATACGTGGTTCCACGCGGCACGACGATGTAATCCAGCTCGCGGTACGGCAGTTTGCCGTACTGACTCTCGAAGGTCCCCCGGCCGTTGAAGACGAAAATCAGCTCGTCCGCCGCGCCGTTGCGGTAGAGGACATCCTGCTCCTTCTCGGGCTTGCAGCGGTATGCGGTCAGGTCCTCGTTAAAGAGGATGGGCACCCGCCCGCGGATCGGGTCGCTGCTCCGCGGCATGTCCTGGGATCGCAGGTGGTGATGCCGCAGCGGCATTTCCTCGGCAGGTGTGCAGTCGAAATGTCCGTCCAGCTTGTAGCGTTTGATCCGCGTCGGGGGGCGCAAGTGGTACATGATCGAGTAGGCCCGATCAAAGCCCGCCGTGGTGACGACGTGCTCGTAATGTAAACCCTCTCCCCTGAAGCTCTTATCCTTCTCGCGGGGGAGCTGGATGTGGCGCTTTCGCGGGACCTCGCCCAGCTTCATGTAAAACGTCGCGGACATGGTCGTGCTCCTGTTGGGGCCCGGGTGGCCGTTATCCATTATAACGCGCCCGGTGTTGCCGGGGGCAGCCCGAATCGGGTCGTAACCCGCCCCTTTGCACTATTCCTCAGGCCTCATGCCGGGAGGAACGCGTTCCGGTTTCAGATGTTTGAAAAGGAAGCGGAAGATTGCCTGCGGCTCGGTTCCGTCATCCTTTGACTGCATCGCGTTCTCCACGCCGGCGGCGTCCAGCTTCTCCTTCAGCAGCACGCCGAACTCCGGATGGTGTATCGACAGGTTGATGTCCGCATCCGGCGGCAGGGGCGTATCCCCCAGCGGGAAGCCGTACTGCAGGAAGGTCGGCGGGTCGTCGGGCGTGACATGCGTGATGGGACTGGCCTCCGCGACCAGCTTCTGCTTCTCCTGGTCCTGGAGCTCTGAGATGCTTTCGACGTCGAAGAACGGCAGCAGGGCGGGATGAATCTGCGGGTTTCCGCCGATGCGTTTCAGAATGAGCTCGGGGTCGAGCGTGGTCGGGCCCGCCATCGGCACGATGCAGGTGACGCGGGTGGAGAAGCGCTCGACCGGATCCTCGGAGTCGGGCTTGGCCATGTCGTCGCGATAGGCGATCCACATGCTCGTGACCGCGCCGGCGGATCCGCCGGTGAGGGCGACGCGATCCGGGTCGATGTTCCACTCCTCCGCCTTGCTGCGCACGAACTGCACGACGCGAGCGCCATCCTCAAGAGGAGCGGGATACGGAGCGGCGTCGGCATGCCCCTGGGTGAACCGATAGTTCGCCGCGACCACCGTGATCCCGCTGCGCACGAACGGGGCGGCGTTCACCGGCTTCTTGTCCCCGCCAACCCAGCCACCGCCGTGGAAGTAAATCAGGACGGGGGCGGGTTGCTCCGTTTGGGCCTGATAGACGTCCAGGACATTGCGGTCGTACTTGCCGTAGCGGACGTCAGGGAGCGTGGGCTGGAGCGGTGCCGGCTGGGCGAAGCTGGGAATCGGGCAGAACAGCAGCCCGAGCAGGACAACAAGTGATCGGGTGGGCAGGCTCATCGCAACAGCGTACCAGATTGCACGAGCAAAGCCCGGCCGCACGGAACGATCGGGCTTCCAAGAACGTAGATTGCCATATCGCGGTTAGAGAGACCCGCGCTTGGCCTGCTCGCGCTCGATCGCCTCGAACAGCGCCCGGAAGTTGCCCTCGCCAAAGCCGTCGGAGTTCCCGCGGCGCTGGATGATCTCGTAGAACATCGTCGGCCGGTCGAACAGTGGGTGGGCGAAGAGTTGGAGCAGGTAGCCATCCGGCCGGTCCCGGTCCACCAGGATCCGCCGCTCCTTGAGCTTCTGGAGGTCCTCCTTGATCTCCCCGACGCGCACGGGCATCTCCTCGTAGTACGTGTCCGGCACGTCCAGAAATTGCATACCGCGCTGCCGCAGGGCCCCGACAGTGGTAATGATGTCCGGCGTCAGCAGGGCGATGTGCTGAACCCCCTGGCCGCGGTATTCATTGATAAACTCCTGGATCTGGCTGTTCTCGCTGGAGGGCTCGTTGATCGGCAGCTTGATGTACCCATCCTCGTCCCCCACCACCTTGCTCATCAGCGCGCTCTTGCCCGTGTTGATGTCGAAGTGTCGCACCTCGTCGAAGCCGAAGATCTTCGCATAAAAGTTCACCCAGTCGTTCATGTTGTTCACGTTCGCCACGACGTGATCGACCATCGCCAACTCGACCACGTCATCCTCCACACCTGCAGGCACTGCACGGAAGCCGGGGGCGAACTGCTGATGGTTGTCGCGCATCACCAGGCTGTGCACCGTGTCGCTGTAGGCGGCAATTTGGGCGTGGTGGTAGCCATCCTTCACGGTCGGCTCCTTGAGCACCGTCGCCCCCACCTTTTTCGCGTGGGCGATGGCGGCGTTCACGTCGCGGACGCGGAAGGCCAGGTCCTTCACCCCGTTGCCGTGCGTCTCGATGTGCTTCTGCACCTCGTCGCGCACCGGCCCGCTGCCCGCGGGCTCCTCGAAGACGAAGTTGACCCGTCCCTGGCCCACGACGATCGACTTCCGCCCTTCCAGCCCCGTCCTCGGATCCCCGACCGCGCGCCGCCGCATGCCCATCACGTTTTCGTGCCAGCCCGCCCACTGCTCGGCGTCGTCCACCCAGAAGGTGATGTGGTCGATCCCCCGCACCGTCATCGGGTTGCCCTTGGACAGGTTCGGGTTGGTCTTGACCTTGATCTGCTCGGCCTTGGCCTTCTGAGACTTGTGGCCGGCTTCCAGGGGAGAGGTGGCGGGAACAGTTTCCATGGCGTTTTCCTTGCTGCTTAGGCTTGCTCGAATCAGCGGTAAAGCTCCGCCAGGACGACGACGGCGTCGCTCTTGCCGGTGTTCGTAATGCTATGCGGCACGTCCGCCGCGTAATGCGCGCTGTCGCCGGGGCCGAGGGTCACGTGGTCGCTTGAGCAGGTGATCTCCACGCTGCCGCGCTCCACGGTCAGTACCTCGCGCACGCCCTCGAAATGCGGCTCGCTCACCAGAGCCCCGCCGGGCTGAAGCGTCAACTCGTAAAACTCGACATCCTTCTCCAGGTGCGGCGGAGAGAGCACGCGGATCTTCACATGCTCGCTGCTGCGGTAGTGATACGTGCGGTCAGTCCGCCGAACCACGTCGATCCGCGGGGTGGCGTCTGGGACGTCCACGAGTTGGCCGAGGCTCATGCCGAAGGCCTGGGCGATCCGAAAAGTCACACCCAGCGTCGGATTCGCCTGGTTCCGCTCGATCTGGCTCAGCATCGAGCGGGAGACGCCGCAGGCAGTGGAAAGCTGCTCGAGCGTCCATCCCTTCTGCCGTCGCAGCTCGCGGACCCGATCGCACAGGTGCTGGCTGATGTCGTCGGGATCGCGCACGACCGGCTTGGCCCTGCCGTTTGGGCTGGGGAGCTGGCCGGACTCAGTGGGGCTTGTCGTGGAGGCCGGCATGGTCTGTTTCCACTATAGCGGAAACGACTCTTGTAAGTGAAACTCAGGTTCATACCATTCGCGACGAGCCCGCCTGCAGCGGGCGGGAAGAAGGAGCCAGCAATGACTCAAGCCATCCGCTACGAACGCGCCGCGGACCTCGGCCGCATTGTATTCGACCAGCCCGGCAAGCCCGTCAACGTCATGAGCGCCGCCCTCCAGGATGACCTGGAAGAGGCCCTCGACGCCGCGGAGGCGGATCGGCCGGCGGGGCTGCTGTTGGTTTCCGGCAAGCCGGGCCAGTTCATTGCCGGGGCCGACATTTTCGAGATGACCGGCTACTCACGGGACCAGCTCGAGGCGTATCTCAAGCGGGGACAGGAACTTGCGCTGCGAATCGAGCGGTTCCCCGCTCCCACCGTCGCCGCCATAGGCGGGGCGGCCCTGGGCGGAGGGTTGGAGATTGCCCTGGCCTGCGATTACCGGGTCGCCGCGGAGGGGCGGGGGACGAAGATCGGCCTGCCGGAGGTCACGCTGGGCCTTATCCCCGCGTGGGGCGGCTGCGTCCGGCTGCCCCGGCTGATCGGTTTGGAGCCCGCGGCACAACTCATTGCCAGCGGCCAACTTGTGGAGGCGGCGGAGGCCGGCCGCCTTGGCATTGTCGATGAGACCGCCTCCCCCGCGCAGTTGGAAGTCGTTGCAGAGAGCTTGGCCCATAGGGGCAAGCCAGACCGACAGGAAAAGTCCGCCGATGCCGATGAGCGCCGGCGGGTGCTCTCGGTGCTTCGCGAGAAGCTGGAAGAGGGTCACGGCCAGCACTACCCGGCCCCGATCCGGGCGCTGGAGGTGATTAACCTCAGCTTTGCCGAGGGCTTACAGGCGGGGTACGACGCTGAGCGCGTGGGCCTGTGCGACCTCAAGGAGACCGCGACTGGCCAGAACCTCCTGCGGCTGTTCGCCCTGAAACAGAATGCGAAGAAGGCCGCCGCGAAGGCGGCTGGTGGCACGGCGCGTGAGCTGAAGCGGGTCGCGGTCATCGGCGGGGGGACGATGGGGGCGGGCATCGCGTATGTCCTGTTGGGGACCGCTCGTTTGCCCGTCACGCTCATCGAGACGGATGCCGACCGCGCGGCCGCGGCGAGGGGGCGCATTGAGGGGCTTTTTGACGGCGACGTCGCCAAGGGCCGCACCAAGCCCGAAGCCGCCGCTGACGCCAAGGGGCGCCTGACCGCGACGGCCGACCTTTCAACGCTGGCGGATGCGGACCTGGTCGTCGAAGCGGCTTTCGAAGACATGGCCGTGAAGCGGGAGCTGTTCGGTAAGCTCGATCCGGCGACCAAGGCGGAGGCGGTGCTGGCGACGAACACCAGCTCGCTGAGCGTTACGGAGATCGCTCAGGCGACGAAGAACCCGAAGCGCGTGGTGGGGCTCCACTACTTCAATCCGGTGCCGCGCATGGCGCTGGTCGAGGTCGTGAAGACGAAGCACAGTGATCCGGATGCGGTGGCAACATCCGTTGCCGCCGCCACGGCGTGCGGGAAGACGCCTGTCGTCGTGAACGATGCCCCCGGCTTCGTCGTGAACCGCGTGCTGTTTCCCTACTTGTATGAGGCGATGCTGGCGGTCGCGGAGGGGGAGGATCCGAGCGAGATCGACGCCTCGGTGCGGGGCTGGGGCATGCCGATGGGGCCGTTGGAGCTGATCGACACGATCGGGCTGGATGTGACGCTGAGCATCTGCCAGGCTATGAAATCGAGCTTGGGGCCGCGCGTCGATGTCCCCGCCGGCCTGGCGGAAGCGGTAAACGCGGGGCACCTGGGCCGCAAGAGCGGCGGGGGGTTCTTCGCCTACGAGGGAGGCAAGCGCGGGGCTCCACGGGACGAGGTGATCTCGCTGTTCCGGCAGGGCCGCGGCGGTGGGGCGCCCGGTGGGCTGCCGGAGCGGGTAATCCTGCCAATGGTGAACGAGGCGGCGCGGGTGGTGGAGGAGGGGGTGGTCGATTCGACGGATGCGATCGACCTGGCGACGCTCTTGGGCCTGGGCCTGGCGCCGTTTCGGGGTGGCGTGGCCCGGTACATCGACGACGAGGGGGCGGAGGAGATTGTCCGCCAGCTCGAGATGCTGGCGGAGCGGCATGGGGAGCGATTCGAGCCGGCGCCGCTGCTGCAACGGGCGGCGGACGAGGGCCAGCCGCTGTCAAGTTACGCCAAAGCAGGAGGTGGCGCGTGAGACGCCGCTGCTACGGGGCCTCAAGCGCTGCCTGTGAAGAAACCGCCGTTGATGTGCAGAACCTGGCCGGTCATGTACCTGCTGAGGTCGCTGCAAAGGAACAGCACGCCGCCGACGATGTCATCCACCTCGGCCCAGCGGCCCAGGGGAATCTGCTTGTTGAAGCTCTCGATGACCTCGTCGGGCATCCCTTTCGTCATGTCGGTCCGGACGAAGCCGGGGGCGACGGCGTTGACCGTGACCTTGCCGCGGGCCAGCTCCTTGGAGGCGACCTTGGTCAGGGCGATGATTCCCGCCTTGCTGGCGGCGTAGTTGGCCTGGCCGAAGAAGCCCAGGGTGCCTGCGACGCTCGCCATATTGACGATGCGGCCGTGCTCCTTCATGAGCGGGCCGAAGGCTTGGAGCATATTGAAGGTGCCGGTCAGGTTGACGCGGATGACGGCATCCCAGTCTTCCGGCGACATTTTCTTCATGGAACGGTCGCGCAGCAGGCCGGCGTTGTTCACCAGGATGTCGAGCCCGCCATGCTTCTCCTGGATCGCCCTGGCCATCCCGGCAACGGCGGCCGGATCGCCGATGTCGGCGGGGAACTCGCCCTCCTTCAGGTCGTTGACCAAGACGGTTGCCCCGCGCTGGCGAAGGGCGTCGGCAATGCCCTTGCCGATTCCGCGGGCGGCCCCGGTCACGAGGGCGGTCTTGCCGGAGAAATCCAGGTCGTTCATGGGCATATTGTAAGGACGACCCACTCGTAACAGGAAAGAGCCAACTGCCATGCCCAACCCCGTCTACCTCATCGGCGCCGGCCGGACCGACTTCGCCCGCAACCTCCGCAAGGAGGAGAAAGGCCTGCGCGACGTGATCGTCGAGGCCGGCCGGGCGGCGCTGGACTCGGCTGGCATCGAGCCTTCCGCCGTCCAGAGCGGCGTCGTGGGCAACTTCGCCGCCGGGCGTTTTACCAAGCAGCTTCACCTGGGCAGCTTCATCACGGACATTGACGAGTCGATGCGGGGCATCCCGACGTTCCACGCCGAGGCGGCGTGCGCCAGCGGGGCGGTGGCCTTCGTGGCGGGAGCCCAGCAGATCATGGGCGGGCTGGCGGATGTGGTGATTGTGGTTGGCGCCGAGCAGCAGAAGACGATGAGCCCCGCGGAAGTCGGCGATGTGCTGGCGGGCGCGGGGGATTACGGCCACGAGCGGCCGATGTACGGCGACTACATGTTCCCCAGCCTCTTCGGCAAGGTCGCGGAGATTTACGACGCCACCTACGGCTTGACCGCCGAGCAGATCAGCTCGATCGCCTACAAGAACCGGCTTCACGCGAAGCTCAATCCGATGGCCCAGATGCGCAGCAAGAGCCTGGAGCGGGCCGCCGCGTGCAGCGTCAGCGACGATAATCCGATGATCGCCAAGCCGCTGATCAAGGCCAGCGACTGCAGCCAGATCACCGACGGCGCCGCGGCGGTCGTGCTTGCCAGCGAGGCGTTCGTGAAGAAGATGGGCAGGAAGGCCCCGCGGCTGATGGGCCTGGGGCACGCGACGGATCATCTGCCGCTGGACCGCAAGGATGCCCCGGTTTTCACCGTCGGCCGCAAGGCGCCGCAGAAGGCGTTTGCACAGGCGGGGATCACGCCGCGCGACTTGCACGGCGCCGACGTCCACGACTGCTTCAGCATCAGCGAGATCGTCGCCTACGAGATGCTGGGCTTCTGCGGCAATGGCGAGGGCAAGAACGTGGCTGAGCGCGGCGACACCATGCTCAAGCAGAGCGGCGGAAACGGCAAGCTGTTCCCCGTCAACCCCGGCGGGGGATTGATGGGCGACGGGCATCCGGTCGGCGCCACGGGCATCCGCCAGCTTCACGAGATGTTTGTGCAGCTCACCGGCCAGGCCGGCGAGCGGCAGATCCAGGGCGCGCAGCGCTACCTGACCTTCAACATGGGCGGCAGCTTCACCACCAGCGTGTGCGCGATCTGGGGAACGTAAGCAATGGCCAGCGACTCGACCGACCGCATCCGCCTGCTGACCGCCGTGCCCATCTGTGATGGGCACGACTCGGCCATCACCACCATCAACCTCGAGCTGGTGCGGCGGGGGTTCGAGGTGGTTTACCTCGGGTTTCATCGGCCCGTGCGCGACGTCGTCCGCGCCGCCATCCAGGAGGGCGTCGCCGCGGTCGGCATCAGCAGCTACAACGGCGGACATGTCGAGTATTTTCGCGAGGTCGTCGAGGGCCTGCGGGAGGCCGGCGCCGATCACATCGGCGTGTTCGGCGGCGGCGGGGGGACGATCACGTTTGAGGATGCCGAGCAGATGCAGGAGCACGGGGTGGATCGCATTTTCTTCGCCGGCACGCCGCTGGACGAGATGATGGCGTGGATGAAGGAGACGTACGGCACGCGGCCGGCGATGAAGCGCGCCGAACTCGGTTCAGACTTGCACGTCAGCGCTTTGATCGACGGCACGGCTTCCCCTGCGGAAGAAGCCGTGGCACCGAGGCAGATCCCCGTGATAGGAATCACGGGGCCTGGCGGCGCCGGGAAGACGACTTTGATCGACGAGCTGGTCTTGCGCTACCTGAAGACGCACAAGGGGCGCGTCGCGATCCTCTCGCACGATCCGAGCATCATCGGCAACGGCGCGCTCCTGGGCGACCGGGCGGCGATGATCCACAGCCAGAGCGACCGGGTGTTCATGCGCTCGCTGGCAACGCGCGGGCAGGCCGGCGGGCTGGGGCCGCAGACCGGCGAAGCGATCAAGGTTCTTGCGCATCTGGATTTTGAGCTGATCATCGTCGAGACGGTCGGCGCCGGCCAGGAAGCCCTGCCGTTCGGCGACGAGGTGGATGTCAAGCTGTTCGTGATGTCCCCCGAGTACGGCAGCCGCCTCCAGCTCCAGAAGATCGCCATGCTCGACCTGGCGGACATTGTCGTGGTGAACAAGAACGACCGCGCCGGGGCGACGACGGCCCGGAACGAGGTGGAGGTTCGCGTCGGCATGAACCACCGCGACCAGAAAGTGATGACCACCTGCGCCAAGCGGCACCGCGACAAGGGCGTCGATGCGCTGTTCGCGGCGCTGATGGAGCGGGTCGGCAGGCGCGAGCCGGCGGCCGTTCAGGCGTAGCACAGGCGCCCGTGTGCCGGGTCAACTGAATGTCAGCAGACACAGGCGAGGCGCCTGTGCCACGATGGAGAGCACCATGGGATTCCTCGCACAGATCGCAGACGCCGTCGAAGGCTACAACCGCCACGTCGAGCAGGACGTCCAGGCGGCGCGCCAGGACGCCGCGAAGGGGCGCGAGATCCTCGAGAGGTGGCAGAAGATCCGCGACGCCATCCCGCAGGCGGTTACGCCCACCGGCATCAAGCTCCCGCGCCTGGCCCTGCCAAACTACGACGAGCCCGGCCAGATCGCCCGCTACCTCGGCGAGGAGGGCCTGCCCGGCGAGTTCCCCTTCGTCGCATCCGCCTATCGCGAGATGTACCTCGCGCCCGATCCCGAGACCAACGGCCATCCCGTTCAGAAACACGTCGAAGAGCCCACCCGCCTCTTCGCGGGCCTCGGCCTCGCAGAAGACACCAACGCCCGCTTCCACTATCTCACCAAGCACCAGCGCTCCGCCCGCCTCTCCACCGCCTTCGACGGCCCCACGCTCTACGGCATGGACTCCGACGCCGACGGCGTTTTCGGCAAGATCGGCGAGGGCGGCGTCGCGGTGGACACCGTCGAGGACATGGAGCGCCTCTACGACGGCTTTGATCTCTCCTGCGAAACCGGCGACGTCAGCACCAGCATGACCATCAACGGCCCCGCCCCCGCCATCCTCGCCATGTACATCGCCGCCGCCAAGCGGCGCTTCGGCGACGACGTCGTGCCCAAGCTGCGCGGCACCATCCAGGCGGACATTTTAAAAGAGGTTCAGGCGCAGAACGAGACGCTCTTCCCCGTCGAGGCGAGCCTGCGCTTCCTCGGCGACATGGTCGAGTGGGTCAGCGGCAACATGCCGCGCTTCTACCCCATCTCGATCAGCGGCTATCACATCGCCGAGGCCGGGGCCACGCCCGTGCAGCAGGCGGCGTACACGCTCTCCAACGGCTTCGCCTATGTCGAGATGTTCTCCGCCCGCGGCCTGGATGTCGCCAAGTTTGGTCCGCGCCTGTCCTTCTTCCTCGACTGCGGCCTGGACATCGAATACTGGGCCCTTTCCCGCGTCTGCCGCAAGCTCTGGGCGATCGGCATGCGCGACGTCTTCCACGCCGACGACCGCAGCCAGCGCCTCAAGCTCCACACCCAGACCAGCGGCCGCAGCCTCATCGCCGCCGAGTTCAAGAACAACCTCACCCGCACCGCCATCGAGCTCCTGATGGCCTACGCCAACGCCACGAACAGTTGCCACAGCAACAGCGCCGATGAGCCCTTCACCACACCGGGCGAGGAGTATGTCCGCCTCGCCGCCCAGAGCCAGTCGATCATGCTGGAGGAGTCGGGCCTCTTCAAGCACATGATGAACACCATCCCCGGCTCGCCCGGCATGAAGGCCGTCGAGCGCGCCGTCGAGGCCGCCATCCTCGAGGAGTTCCGCGAGATGGACCGCCTCGGCGGAGTCCTCGCCGCCGTCGAGCAGCGCTACCAGCGCAGCCAGATCCAGTCCGCCGCCCACCGCATGGAGAGCCAGATCTACGACGGCACGCGCCCCATCATCGGCCTCAACCGCTACGCCAGCGAGCAGGCCGGCTTCAAGGAAGTCGTCCGCACCCCCATCGACCGCCAGCGCCTCGCCGTCGAACGCCTCCAGAGTTTTAAAGTCGCCAACGAAAGCGCCGCCGCCGCCGCGCTCGACAAGCTGGGCGAAGTTGTCGAGAACGGCGGCAACGTCTTCGCCGAGCTTTTAAACGCCGTCGAGGTCTGCAGCCTCGGCCAGATCACCGAGCGCCTGCACGAAGTGGCGGGGGTGTATCGGCCGACGGTTTGAGGCGCCCAGACCGGCCTTAGTCCGGCTTCCCGGGGAGCGGCACCGGGATGTCTACTTCCTGAGACGATTGCTCCACGCCCTCAATCTCGTAGACGCACCGGTCAAAGCGGTGGTCGAGGTCGTCGTCGATCCAAAAGGTGACGTGGTGCGACGTGTGGTCGATTTGCATAACCTCCGCGAATCCATCCCCGTCTTGGTCCACGAATCGCATGTTCCGCACCATTCGAGTCCCCATGCGAGGGTCGTCGGCGGGGGCGTTCTTAGCCTAGCGGCGGCCCCTAGGTCCTGAACGCCGTCGGAGTCTGCAGCCTCGGCCAGATCACCGAGCGCCTGCATGAGGTGGCGGGGGTGTATCGGCCGACGGTGTGAGAGGACCGATGGGCGAACTGCAAGGTCTCGTGCTCTTAACCCTGATGTGCACAGCGGGGATGAGTTGCGTCGTGCACAGGGGGATTCCGGTGGTAAACGACAGCAATGACCCTGTCACCATCTCCAATGGGTACTACGGCCGCACTTTACCGGCCGGCGGTGCCGACTTGCTCGACGTTCACGGGGAGACACTGCTTGTGTTCACGAGGAATGGAATCAATGAAGTATCGAGTGAAGGCCTCGCAACGGGGATTGTGATGAATCGGTATACGAATCCCAGCAACCTGTCCGAAGGCGACATTCTCGTCATAGATGAGCGAGGAGAGATCCGACGCGTTGATGCCGAAGCGTACAAGCGACGCGCTCAAGAGAGCGGCGAACCGTATTTCTATCTACGACGTGAGCGATATCTCAAATCTATCTTGTCCGCGGATTGAGAATGCTAGCGGAGCGAAGTAACGCCATCGCGCCCAGCAAGCAGTTACACCAGCCCGTGGCGGGTCTGCAGCCTCGGCCAGATCACCGAGCGCCTGCACGAAGTGGCGAGGGTGTACCGGCCGACGGTGTGAGGCGCGCCAGACCGGCCTCAGTCGGGCTTGCCCGGGAGCGGCACCGGGATGTCTACCTCCTGTGACGATTGCTCCACGCCCTCGATCTCGTAGACGCAGCGGTCGAAGCGGTGGTCGAGATCGTCATCGATCCAAAACGTTACGTGGTGCGACGTGTGGTCGATCTGCATGACCTCCGCAAACCCGTCGCCGTCCTTGTCTACGAATCGCATGTTCCGCACCATTCGAGTCCCCATCCGAGGGTCTTCGCTGGGGGCAGTCCGGCCATCGTCGCAACCAAGCGAGCACACCAGCGCGATCGCAGTCAAGAATGAGAGAAGGCGTGACATGTCGGCTCTCCTGACGTGCATAACGCACAGAGGCAGCGCTTTATTAGCCGTTGAAGTCTGCAGCCTCGGGAGACTGGCTTGCAGCGCAGTCCATGTGGAAGCGTGGGCTTGCATTCGGGGCAGCAGCCCAGCAGGATAAGCGCCCATGCCCCACGACGACGACCAGGCCATCCGCCGCACACTCCAGCACTATCTCAACGGCGCCATCTCCGGAAAGAGCGCCGATCTGCGGCCGGCGTTCCATGAGGATGCGATGCTGCACGGCTACCTCGGCCCGGAGTACACCGCCATGCCCATCGCCAAGTTCTACGAGTGGCACGAGGCCAACGGCCCGGCAACCAACCTCTCGGCGAGGGTCGCCGGCATCGACATCGAGGGCACGATCGCGACCGCCCGCCTGGAGCTGGACGACTGGACGGGCCACCGCTTCACCGACATGTTCACCCTGCTCAAGCACGGCGGTGAGTGGAAGATCATCAGCAAGGTCTTCCACCTGCACGCCTGAGCCGCCCGCGACGAGCCGCCCAGCGCTGTCGAGGCCAGCAGCCTCGACCAGATCACGCCAGCGCCTCCACGAAGTGGGCGGGGGTCTACCGGCCGACGGTGTGAGGGGCGTCGCACATCGTCCGCGGTATAATCCAACCATGCCCGTGAAGCTCACCGACACGCAGCAGGACGAGATCGACCGCTCGCGCGAGCGGCCCGCAGAGGTCGTCGATCCTCGGAGCAACCGGCAATACGTTCTGCTGCCGCTGGAGGAGTACGAGGCGATGCGCGACGAGCAGGAGCAGGCGGCCCTGCGCAAGGCCTCAACGCGCACGCTCGGCCGCCGCCTCGCGGAGGGCGAGTGATCCGGCAGGGCGAGATCTTTTATGCCGACCTGCCCGAGGCAGGGCCGCCGGCCGGTGCTGGTCGTCTCGCGCGAAGAACCGGGGACGCTATGTCGTGGTCGTCCCGTTCACATCCGCCCGCCTGGGCCAGCGACTCGCTTTGCCGAGCTGTGTCTTCTTCCAGGCTGGCCAGTACGGGCTGACCACCGACTGCATCGCCCAGTGCGACGCGGTGGCCAGCGTCGCAGTCGACGACTTGGGAAACGGACGCAGGCGTGATCGGGACGATCGACGAGGCGTCGCTCCGCGATGTCGTCCGCGCCCTGGGCCACGTGATCGAGGCCGAGTGCGAGCCGACCTGATCTTGGCCGGAGCGGCTGCCCAGGCGGCGTGAGCCAGGGAGGTCAGGAGTCGCCCGCGATGCGCGCTCGAAGACCCGCGCCGGCTCCGGGCGACTCCTGACCCCTTACTGGATGCCTGTCACAGGCGCAGGGCCATCAGCAGCTCATCGTAAAGCCTGCCATCAAGCAGGATGGCGGCGGGATCGGTGGCGTAGGTCGTAAAGCCGCATCGCTCGTAGCAGCGGATGGCGGGGTCGTTGCCGGCGGCCACGCCGAGCTTCATGATCAGCAGCCCCTTGCCGCGCGCCCAGTCGATG
>JBGTBZ010000638.1:0-1951 GCA_041749155.1 Phycisphaerae bacterium | reverse complement strand
CCGCCAGCGCCTGGTCGAAACGCCGGCCCACTGGCGCCAGCAGGATCCGCCGGGCCTTGCGTCCATCCAGCGCCTCGGCGGCGTCCACCCCGGCGGCCAGGACCTGGGGCATCATGACCATGCCTGGCCCTCCGCCGAAGGGGCGATCGTCGACCTTGTTGTAGTTGCCCTCGCCGAAGGCCCGGAGGTCGGTGATGTGGTAATCGACCAGCCCCTTGTCGGCGGCCCGACCGGGGATGCTGGTGGAAAGCAGCGGGGCGTAGAGCTCCGGGAAAAGGGTGACGATGTCGATGCGCAGTGGCATGACCTGCGTACAGGATACAGAAACGCCGAATGCCGGAGGGGCGGCCTCCGGCATACTCGGGATTCGAGCTAGATTCGTCCTTGGAGTCGGTTCTACTCGGCCTTGGGAGCCTGTGCCACGCCCCCCTCGGCAGCAGGAGCCTCGGCCGCGGCTTCGCCTTCAGCCTTCTTGGGCTTGCCTGGCTTGGGCAGGCGGAGCATCTTGTGCTCGACGCCAGCCTTCTTCAAGAAGGTCGAGACCGTCTCGCTGGGGATGGCGCCGCGATCGAGCCAGTAGCGGCAGCGGTCGAGGTCGACGACGAACTTACGGGCCTCATCCTTGGCGACGGGGTCGTAGAAGCCCAGCTCTTCGAGGACGGAGCCATCGCGCGGGTTTCGTGAATTGATGGCGTTGACCCGGTAAAACGGGAGGTGCTTACGACCCATTCGCTTCAGGCGAATCTTGACAGCCATGGCGGCAAATCCTTGCAGTGACTTGAGTTGTGTCCAGTTCCCCAATGCCCTTCGGCGGGGGGATCGGTGAGTATAGGGCAGGCGAACGGGCAGGCAAGGGCCGGAACCAAGCGGAGGCCAGTGATGTTCCTGGAGCGACTGGCTCGAATGCTGCTGGCGGGAAAGCCCGACGGGTCTCTGGGAGCGGCCGGGGAGCGCGTCGCGGAGCGGTACCTGCGGCACAAGGGGTACCGGACTGTCGCCCGGAACTGGAAATGCCGGGGGGGCGAGGTGGACCTGATCGTCCGGGACGGCAGCTGCCTGGTGTTCGTGGAGGTCAAGACGCGGCGGGGCGAGCACGTCCGGCCGGAGGAGCAGGTGCACTCCTTCAAGGAGGGTCGGCTGCGACACGCGGCGGACGTGTACGTGACGCGTTTTCGGGGCGAGCCGCCGGCGGTGCGATTTGACGTGGTCGCGGTCGTCTGGCCGGAGGGGGCAAAAGAGCCAGAGATCCGTCACGAGGAGCACGCATTCGAGTGAGTCACCGGATGCTGCGTCCACCGTCGAGGCGGATGGTCTGGCCGGTGATGTAGCGGCCCTTGGTACACAGAAATTCGATGAGTTCGGCCACATCCTGTGGAGTGCCGGCGCGGGCCAGGGGGACGCGCTTGAGGTACTTTTCTCGCGAGGACTGGGGCATGTCATCCGGCCACGCGACGACGCCAGGCGCGATGGCGTTGACGGTCACTTCCGGCGCCAGTTCTCGAGCGAGGCTCCTGACGGCGTGGGTAATCGCCGCCTTCGTCATGGAGTAGGCGGCGTATGCGGGGCCGGGGCGGTCGATCTGTTCATCGCTCATGACGATGACACTGCCCTGCGCCCCGCGCAGGCGGGCCGCGAGCCTCTGCGTGAGGAGGATCGGGGTCTCGACATGAATGGCCTGCAGCCGCCTCAGGAGGGCCAGGTCGCTTTCGAGCATCGCGCCGCGTTCGTAGAGGCTGGCGTTGTGCAGGAGCAGGTCCAGGAGATCGAGGCGCTTGCCGAGAATCTCCGCCACGTGAGCGGCGGCGGGTACTGGGTCGGCAAAGTCCGCCTCGATTAGCACGCACTCCCTGCCCAGCCCCTCGACCTGCTCGGCAAGGCTGGAGGCATCCGCGGCGGCAGACCGGTAGGTGATGGCGATGTCCCAGCCGGCCCTGGCCAGGTGCAGGGCGAC
>JBGTBZ010000637.1:0-8933 GCA_041749155.1 Phycisphaerae bacterium | reverse complement strand
AGCGCCTGGAGTACCGCGGATACGACTCCGCGGGTGTCGCGGTCATCGATTCCCAGCGCAAGCTGCACATCCGCCGGGCGGTGGGGCGGATCAGCGTGCTGGAGGCGGAGATCGAGCGCGACAGCGGCAACGGCCACGCGCTGCCGCCGGCGCAGATCGGCATGGGCCACACCCGCTGGGCGACGCACGGCGGAGTGACCGAGCAGAACGCCCACCCGCACACCGACGAGGCGGGCAAGCTGGCGCTGGTTCACAACGGCATCATCGAGAACTACAGCGCGCTCAAGAAGTACCTGGAGGACCAGGGCCACACCTTCAGGAGCCAGACCGACACCGAAGTGCTGACCGTCCTGATCGGCCACCTCTACGACGAGCTTCGCGGCGATCCGACTAACGGCCAGTCGGGCAAGAGCACGCTTCAGAAGGCGGTGCAGGCGGCGCTGGCGGAGGTCGAGGGCACCTACGGCATCGCGGTCCTCTCATCCGAGGAGCCCGACACGCTGGTCATCGCCCGCAGGGGCTCGCCGCTGATCATCGGCGTGGGCGAGGATGAGTACATCGTCGCCTCCGACGCCGCCGCCATCGTCGAGCACACAAGCCGCGTCATCTACCTCAACGACAACGAGATGGCGGTGCTGAAGCCTGACAGCTTCCGCACGTTCACGATCGACGACGTGCCGGTGAGCCCGGTCATCAGCGAGCTGGAGGCGACGGTCGAGCAGTACGAGCTTGGGGACTACCCGCACTACATGCTCAAGGAGATCCACGAGCAGCCCGACGCCCTGCGCAACTGCATGCGGGGCCGCTGCGACGAGCGCGAGGGGCGCATCATCCTCGGCGGCGTGACCAACCAGGCCCGGCAGCTCGGCCAGACGCGGCGGTTCATCCTGACCGGCCAGGGCACCGCCTGGCACGCCGGCCTCGTCGGCGACTATCTGATGGAGGACCTGGCGAAGATCGTGACCGAGGCCACCTACGCCAGCGAGTTCCGCTACCGCAACCCGATCGTCGAGGACAACACGGTAGTCGTGGCCATCAGCCAGTCCGGCGAGACGGCTGACACGCTGGCGGCCCTGCGCGAGGCGCACCTGAAAGGCGCGCTGGTGCTGGGCGTGGTGAACGCGGTCGGCTCGACGATCGCCCGCGAAAGCGACTGCGGCATCTACCTGCACGCCGGCCCCGAGATCGGCGTCGCCAGCACCAAGGCGTTCACCTGCCAGATTGCCGTGCTGACGATGCTGAGCATCTACCTGGGCCGGCGGCGCTACATGAGCCAGGAGCAGTGCCATGAGCTGATCCGCGGGCTGATCCAGGTGCCGCATCAGATGGAGAAGGTGCTGGCTCAGAGCGATCACATTCGCGAGGTGGCCGAGGAGTTCGTCAACCGCGAGAACTGGCTGTTTTTGGGGCGCGGGTACAACTACCCCGTCGCCCTCGAAGGGGCCCTGAAGCTCAAGGAAATCAGCTACATCCACGCCGAAGGGATGCCCGCCGCGGAGATGAAGCACGGGCCCATTGCCCTCATCAACGAGGGCATGCCCTGCGTCTTCATCGCCACGCGCAACAGCCAGTATGAGAAGGTTCTCTCAAACATCGAGGAGGTCCGCGCCCGCGGCGGGAGGATCATCGCCGTCGCCACCGAGGGGGACCAGCGCATCCGCAATTTCAGCGACCACGTGATCGAAGTCCCCGACGCCGCCGAGCCGCTGCAGCCGCTGCTTTCGGTGGTTCCGCTGCAGCTTCTTGCCTACCACGCCGCCGTCCTGCGCGGCTGCAACGTGGACAAGCCGCGGAACCTGGCCAAGAGCGTGACTGTGGAATGAGACGGCGCGAAGGCTGCCAGCGTATCATTTGCTGCCATGACGACCAGTGCTGATCCAAGGCTGCTCGAGCCCGGAACCTCAGGTTGGACCGCCTCCGACCTGGACGACCCGGAAATCGCGCGGCAGTGGGATGCCGGCCGCTTCGAGATCATCAATGGAGTCCTCAAGACAATGCCGCCGGCTTTCTACGATCACGGAGCCGTGACGTTCGAACTGCTACAGATGTCACGCGACCACCTGCGCAGCGGCGGCATCGACTGCGGCGCCTCCGTCGAGGTGGATCTCATCATCGGCGAGGATGACGTGGTTCGTGTGGACGGCATGCTGATGAGCCGGGCGGATGCAGATCAGCAGCGTGCGGTGCTCGTGCTGCTTGGCCGCGACCCCGGCCAGATCGGCCGAGTCCGGGTCGCCCCGATACTGGTCATCGAGTCGGTCAGCCCTGGCCACGAGCGGCACGACCGCGTCACCAAGCGCCGCCTTTATGCGGGCTTCCGCATTCCCAATTACTGGATCGTCGATCGCATGCGCCGGTCTCTCGAATGCCTCGTCCTCGAAGGCGATGGCTATGTGCCCGCCGCACAAGGCAGCGAGCAGCAGACTGTCTCGCCTGGCGGACTCTTTGCCGGACTGAACATCGAGCTGCCGCGGCTCTGGCAGAACAGCCTTGAATTTGGGGGATAATTGTCGCGCGCCGCCCCAGTCACACCCGCCGCCTCCCGCGGGCGAGGCCTGCGAGCATCAGCGCCAGGCCGCTGACCAGCGTCGAGAGCACCAGCCCAATCAACGCGCCCAGGATCGCAAAGCTACCGCCGCCCAGCAGGTAGCCGACGAGGACGCCCAGGGCAGTCCCGCCGGCAACCGCAACGGCCTGCATGAGGTTGTCGCTCCATCGAAGCGTCGGAATCATGCCGATCGTTTCGGCAGTCCGGTTGTACGGCTCAAGCGGCCCTTCCGGCGGAGCGGTCGAAGGGTCGGCATACTGCAACGTTGGCGGCGCTGATGCGCGCGGCTCCGCTGGTTGGTCCTGACGGTCGAGCATTTGCACCCTCCTACCGCCGGCGACGTTTGGCCAGGAGTGCCAGGCCCATCAGCGCCAGCGCTGCGCCCGCCGGCTCCGGCACGATCAGGTACATCTCCCCATCCCGGTCGAGGATGTACAGCTCCCCGCTCGTATCCTCGCCGAAGCTTCCCAGGTCGAACTGTCCGAATCCGCCGGGAAACAGTTGCGAAGTAATCTCCACGAGGCTGTCGTCAATGTCGGAGGCGTCCGGGTCGATCGTGAAGAATCGCCCGCTCACAAAGTCGCCGAAGAAGTAAAGCCCCTCGTACGCCGGCCCCAGTAGCTGCCCGCGGTAGACGTATCCGCCGATCACGGTTCCGCCGAGCAGGGGCGTGCCGCTGCCGTCGTTGAAATGAGCGTAGTCGAAGATCGGGTCAGTGCGCGCCTCCGGCGGGAGATCCGTGTCGCCGACATTCGGGTTCTTGATGTCCCCCTCGCGCACGCGCCACCCGAAGTTCTGCCCGTGCCCCGTCGCCGGCAGCAGGCTCACTTCCTCGCGGTTGTCCTGCCCGACATCGCCCAGCAGCAGCCGGCCCGTCCCGCGGTCGAAGCTGTTGCGATACGGGTTCCGCAGCCCGTAGGCGATGAGCTCGCCCAGCGTGTCTCCGTCTCCGTCCGCCGCAAAGAAGTTGTCGCTCGGGATCACGTAGTTGCGATCGTCGTCCGCCGGAAAGTCATCCCCGCCGCTTACGTCCAGGCGAAGCACCTTGCCGAAGAAGCTGCCCAGGTTCTGGGCGCGGTTGCCCGGATCGTTCCCGCTGCCTCCGTCGCCGGTGGGGATGTAGAGATACTGGCCCGTCGTGTCGCCGGGGGCAAAGCCGATCCAGCCCGAGTTGTGGTTGCTGAACGGCTGGCCGAACCGCAGGATCGTCTCGCGCGTCAACGTGCCCGCGGTGCTAGCCTGCGGCGTGCTCACGGTGATGCGCTGGATCACCGTGTCCATCCCGCCGGCGGCGCCCGACGGCGTCGTGTAGTTGGCGTACATCACGCCGCTGCTCAGGAAATCCGGCGCGAAGGCGATGCCCAGCAGCCCGCCCTCGCCGGACTGCGTGATGTCGCCGCTGATGTTCAGAAAGCTCGTCCCCTGCAGGACGCCGTTCTCGACAAGCCGGATTTGCCCGGCCCGCTGCATCACGAACAGGCGGTTGTCACCCTCAGGCTCCGAAACGAACAGCGGCTCGGAAAGCCCGGTTGTGATGAGCTGCGTCCCGAGGTCCGCCTTTGCGCTGGCCGCGAAGATCAGGATCGCGGCGAACGCCGAGCAAGTCAGATTGCGACGAGCCATGGCCGGCTTCTCCCAGCTCCCCATGCCAGCCCGCAGCATATCCGCGGCGGATGATCCGCCACAACCTCTATTGAGACACTATTTCGCGGAACCTTCCTGCAGGCGGATCAGCATCTCCGCCATGGTGCCAGAATCGCGTACCACGCCCTTGGCATCGATCAAAAGTGCCCTCGGCAGGGCGGTGGAGCCGTAATAGAAGCCGAACGCGCCATCGACGTCGTGCAGTGTTATGAAGCCCACCGCCGAACTCGCGCCGCCGGAAGACTCATGTACATTCAACAGCACATGCCCGCCCGCGGCGCTGGCGACCCGGTCAGCCAGCGCCGCCGGAAGCGGCGCCTCGGAGATCACCAGCAGCACCGGCGAGCCGCGGTACTGGTTCAATGTCACGCGCTGCCGCGATGGATCGATCAGCGCGACTTCCGGGACCGGGCGCCCGATGGAGAACGACGCCCCCGAAGCCTCGCCCGAGCCACCCACGAACACCGTGATGCATGCCACCATCACCGCCCCGGCCGCTACCACGCCCATCGCAGCAGCGAGCTTCCGGCGCAGCGGTTGTGCCAGCGCGACGTCCGAAACGATTTGCTCGTCGGTGACCGACAACGACATGCATTTCCTCCGCCGACCGCGATAGCTGCCCGAAGGGCAGGGGGGGTCGGGCATCTCTCTCCCATACGACCGGAGAACCGGCCTGTTCGAGAGATTTACCTCATCTGCCAGCTATTTCAAATAGAAAAGCCGCTTCAGGCCGCGACGCGCTGCTTCGTCTGGCCCGTCTGTGCCGGCAGGACGATGCAGAACGTCGTACCCCGCCCCACGGTGCTCTGAACGCTGATCTGGCCCCCACAACGCTCGATGATCTGCCGACAGAGCGACAGTCCCAGCCCCGTCCCACGACCCGACGGCCCCGCCTCGTCACGCGTCGTGAAGAACGTATCGAAAACATGCGGCAGGTGCGCCTGATCAATCCCGCACCCCGTATCCGACACCTCCATCCGGATCGCAGGGCCCGAGCCGCCCGAGTGAGGCCGCGCCATGATGCTCAACGTCCCGCGGCGACGGCCGAGCATCGCCTGGCGCGCGTTCAGCAGCAGGTTCACCACCACGTGCTCCAGGTGCAGCGGATCGATCGCCGCCCGAAGGTCGGGCGCAACGTCCAGCCGCACCATGATCCCATCCTTCGCAGGATCGTGACCCAGCGTCGCCAGCGCTTCCTCGACGACCGCCGTCAGTTCCGCTTCCTGGGCCTCGCCCTCGCCGCCTGGGCGGGCGAAGTTCATGATCGCCTCGCAGATGCGGCCCGCCTTGCGCCCGGCGGACTGGCACTTGGACAGCGCCTTCTGCGCCAGCACGAGGTCCGGCTGCCCGCGCTCGATCGACCCCAGCGCAAGCTGCGCATAACTCATCGAAGGCGTCAGGATGTTGTTGAACTCATGAGCGATCGTCGCCGCAAGCGTACCCAGCGACGCCAGCCGATCGGCATGCTCCAGCTGCCGGCGAAGCTTTTCGGCCTCGGCCTCGGCGGCGGCCAGTCGGCGGAGCAGCTCACCGGCGTCCGGGGTGGGCGCGCTGGCATGCTTCTGCGACGTCGACTGATCGCGTCTGCTCACATCATCATCATCGGATACGTCCGGGAACGAGCTTTGAGGCGGAAGATTATTGGGCCACTTGCGCCTTGGGCCGGGGCGCACCTAGCGCCTCCACCCCTCCGGCCGCGGTGCGCCAGAATCGCCACAATCGCGCACCAATCCGGCACGATCGGCCCTGGCAGCCTCAAAAACCCGTCCCTTGCCTCAACTTTTCCTCCCTTCCGCGGTGCGCATTTGCGCACGCTTCATCCCCGCGCCCATCCCCCGGCAAGTGTGGCCACGTGGCACACTTCCATAACCCCAGGAAGAGGCGCGGAGGTCACACTCCGGGCCAGCGAGACGGAGTGGCGAGCGCCAAATTGTGCCACGTGGCACATTTCTCCCGCCCCTCCGCCCTCCGCCCCACAGGCCCCACTGAAAGTGTGCCACGTGGCACACTCACCGCGGTCGATATGTCTGGGTGCTGCGCATGCGAAACCCAATTCAGTCCGCGGTGCGCGAAATGCGCCTTGAACGCGCACCAAAAAACAAAAAACGCCTCTTCCTCAACCCGCAATCTCCCTCACCTGCCGCGCCGCGTACTCCACCTGCTCCGCCGTCAGCTCGGGGTACACCGGCAGCGCCAGCACCTCGCGGCACGCCTGCTCGGTGACGGGCAGGTCGCCCTCCTTGTACCCCAGGTACGCGAAGCACTGCTGCTGGTGCAGGCCCAGCGGGTAGTAGACGCCGCTGCCGACCCCGCGCTCCGCCAGCTTCTGTTTCACCGCGTCACGCTGGTCCGCCGGCAGGCGGATTACGTACTGGTTGTAAATGCTTTGGTTCCCCTCCGCGATATACGGCGTCTTCGCCTTCGAGCCCGCCAGGATCTCGTCGTAGATGGCGGCGTTGCGCCGGCGGGCCTCGTGCCAGCCTTCCAGGTAATCCAGTTTCACATTCAGCACCGCCGCCTGGAGGGCGTCGATCCGGAAATTCCCGCCCACCACTTCGTGGTAATAGGTATGGGCGCTGCCGTGCACGCGGATGAGCTTCAGCTTGCGATAAAGCTCGTCATCGTCGCAGCAGACCGCTCCGGCGTCGCCGAAGGCCCCCAGGTTCTTCGTCGGATAGAACGACAGCGCCCCGCACCAGCCCATGCTGCCCGCCGGCTTGCCGTGACGCATCGCCCCGATCGACTGGGCCGCATCCTCGATCACCTTGATGTCCTGTCCGGCCCCGGCGGCGACGGCATTGATCGCCTCCATGTTCGCGCACTGCCCGAACAGGTGCACCGGCACGATCCCCCGAGTCCGCGGGGTGATCGCCGCCGCCACCTTCTCCGGATCGATGTTGAACGTCTCCGCCTCGATATCGACGAACACCGCCTTCGCCCCCGCCCGGTGGATGCAGCCCGCCGTCGCGAAGAACGTGAAGCTCGGGCAGATGATCTCGTCACCCGGCTTCAGGTCCATCGCCATGAACACCGCCAGCAGCGCATCCGTCCCGCTGGAAAGGCCGATGGCATGCTTCGTCCCGCAATACTCCGCCAGCCGCCGCTCGAACGCCTCCGTCGTCTTCCCCAGCACCAGCGCCTGGCTCTCGCAAACCGCGTCAATGGCGGCCCGCACCGGCTCGCGGATCGTGGCATACTGCTGGCGGAGGTCGAGCAGCGGGACGTTCATCTTCGCCGGCGCGGCGGGGGAGGGGGTGGGCATGGGTTCAAGGGTAGGCGGAATTGCCAGACGGGTTTTGTCCCACTGCCCCTCCAGACGAACATAGGGGGTTGTGAAGGCGACTGTCTCCAATGCAGATCCGGCAGGCGGGGCCGAGTCCGACGCCGAGCTGTTGCGAGGGTTCATCTCGCATCAGGACGACTGTGCCTTCGGCAGGCTGGTGGGGCGGCACGCCGCTGCGGTGCATCAGGTGGCGCTGGCGCGAACCGGGAACGCCGAGGCGGCCGAAGACGTGACGCAGGCCAGCCTGATTGTCCTGGCCCGGAGGCCCCAGGCGGCAATGCGGTCGGCCAAGAGGCACCATTCCGTCCGCCCGTGGCTCCTGAAGGTTGCCCGTCATGCCGCGGCAAATTGGCGGCGGGCGGAGGCACGGCGCCGCCGTCGCGATCGAGGCATTTCATCCAACTGGCGGTATCATGAACTATGAAATCCTTCTTTCCGTTTTCCAGCCCAACGAGGAGGACGACTGGATCGGCCTGAATCCCGCACAGGTCGCACTAGTCTTCGGCACACAGAGACCTGAGTAATGAGGTCATCGTCGTCCAAACCCGTCCTTGACTATGCCCCGGCGCGGCGCGGTCGTCGCCTCAAGTTGCTGATTCTTGCCGCAGCGGTCTGGGGCATTGCAATGGCTGGGGCGGCGATCTGGATGAAGACTCGCCCGCAGCGCCCGGCCTCACCATACCTCACTGGCCTTGCATCCTTACGGGCCTCGATCACAGAGCCGGACCAGCCACCCACCCCACGCGAGAAGGAGCTGCTCTTCCTGTCGCATACCCCGATCGGCGACTACGTTGTCGTCTATGGCGGTCCGGCACCCGAGGAGGGCAAGTGGCTGTTCCTGGAGGTCCAGTGCTCCGAAGTATGGTGGGAGCTCGAAAACAAGTACCTGGGAACGCGTGTGCGGATGGCGATCAACGCGATCACGATACAAGGCGAATCGTTGATTCGAAGCGAAGACGCCAAATGGGAAGGCGGGCTTGAGATGCGTTTCTTCCTCCATGACGGTCCGTGGACGCCGCTGACCGGCAAGATCGTCGGCGACTACGTCGTCATCCCCTTCGTGCGCGGCGACAAGCGCGTCGAGGTGCTGGTGGACAGCGACGGCCTCGTCACACCCCCTCCGCGGTGAAAGCAGAACGACGGACAGTCAGGGCAACAAGAAGATATCGCGGATCCTCACCCCGCCACCTCCCGCACCTGCCTCCCCGCATACTCCACCTGCTCCGCCGTCAGCTCGGGGTACACCGGCAGGGCCAGCACCTCGCGGCAGGCCTGCTCCATGACGGGCAGTTGACAGCCCCGGCCCCGCGCACTATCTTGCCCCCAGCATCAAGAGTCCCGGGATGTCTCACACAGTCCCGGGCGGCAACCGAGCCCAGCTCGCAACGAGCGGCCGCGGTGCCGAGACCAGCCCCGACGTGGGGAACGATGCGGACGGGACCGCGGACACCGCGGGAC
>JBGTBZ010000636.1:0-1546 GCA_041749155.1 Phycisphaerae bacterium | reverse complement strand
GGAAGAGGGGGCGAAGGCCGGAGCGATCGACCTTTAGGTGCTGCTCTTCGGGATGTCCCTTGGAGAACAGAATCAGATGGTGCCGCTCAGCCAGATAGGCGAGCGTCGCTTCGACGCCGTCAATCAGCTGCATCGGTTGTTCGAGAATCCGCTCGGCGAGGCCTTTTACGATTTCGAGTTCCCGCTCGGTGAAGGGCTTTTGGGCAAGAACGCGGAAACACTGCTGCAGGTGCGCCCGAAGTTCGCGGAGCCATAGCCGTGAATGCGGATGTTCTCGAGTTCGATTTCGTCGAGCACTTCGCGAACCTGGGTGGGGTTCAAGTGGGAGTGATCGAGGACCTCGACGAACTGCTGAAAGGCTTGCTCGAAGTAGATATTGTTCTCCCAGAGCGTGTCGTCGGCGTCGATAAGAAGCGAGTAGCGTTGCATGGCGATGGGGCGAGTAACACAAAGCGCCGAACTAGAGCAGTCGGCGGTGGCGCTCGCCTGCCTTTCACAATAGACCCTCCCGGTGTGTAGGCGCAGCGTGCTGCACCCACCCGCGCGTCTGGTGAACCAGCCCCGCCGCTATGCACTCTGTGGCCGAGCGCGGCAGCCCCGGTCATGGAGGCTTTGGCCCGCGCGGCCGGTTCTAGCTCGGTCGTTTAGGGCCGGGTCCGGCGCCGGCGTCCGAGCCCCAGGCGTTTCAACGCCCTTCCCGAAGCCGACGGCCGTGCGGAGAATGATCTCAGTACGTTGCCAGGAACGCTGATTCTCCGGCGGTTCCGGCACCGGAATTAAGCTTTTCCCCGCTTGTGGTTTGACCTGCCTCGCAGTAGAGTGGTTCTCACCCGCAGTTTTCTTGCTATCCGACGCATGCCATTGTTGTCTGCGATTCTCAGACCCTGGTGGGCCTTGCCGCTGGCAGCCCTCTGCCTCAGTTCTTGTGGCTCGGGCGATTCCGGGCCTACGCCCGTGGGCGATCTTCTCACCTCGGCGCAATCCGCGGATGGCCGCTACATCTCCTGGAGGGAGCGCCTGCTAGACGACCAGGAACTAGGCGGCGGCGTGCGCCTGCGGGGCGCCGATGGCCTGCAAATGGCCGATCTCGACAAAGACGGCTTTCTGGATATCGTCTCGGTCCATGAAGACAGCAGCCATATTCGCGTCGCCTACGGCTCCGACGAGCCTGACACCTGGTTTCGGCTGTCGCTGGCGGAAGGCTCTGAAGCTGCGGGGGTTGAGGACGTTTCGATCGGCGACCTCAACGGCGACGGCTACCCCGACATCATCGCCGCCTGTGAAGACGGGCATCTGCTCTACCTCCAAAATCCCGGCGGCCGCACTCACAACAACACCGTACGTGGCTGGCGCTGGGACCGCGTTATTCCCCGCGTTACCCAAGGGCGTGGATCGTTTATCCGCGTATTTTTCGCGGACCTCAACCGGGACGGCAGGCTTGAGATCGTCGCCGTTAACAAAGCAACGGGCCGCGACGAGGCGGCAGTGGCGGCGAAGCCCGCGACTGAGATTTCCTGGTTGGAAGCGGGGGCCGATCCCCTCGATC
>JBGTBZ010000635.1:0-1605 GCA_041749155.1 Phycisphaerae bacterium | reverse complement strand
CGACATCCAGAAGGCCGACGGTGGCAACAAGGCAGCCGGTACGCGGGTCCGCAAGAAGATGCAGGAAATCAAGAACCAGGCCCAGGAGGTCCGAAAGACCGTTCTCGAGGGTCGCACCGATGAGGGTGGTGGCTCGGGTGCCAAGCCCAGCACCGGCAGCCCCTCCGGCGGAGCCGCCCGCACGGGCGGAATGGGCGGCGGAATGGGCTCCGGCCACTAGTCGCCGAGGCGGAGGCCCGCTTTTGGGGGGGCACGAACGCCGCTCATGGTCGGTCTGCTGGAAACGGATTCACGCGTGCCCGGCAAGGCCGCGCCGCCCCATGCGGCGCTGGTCTTGGCACGTTTTTCTCACCTTTGGCCCGTTTCGCTCCATCCGCCATGCCTCCTTCGCTCCTGTTCGACCTCTCCGGCATCGATCTCAACCACGTGCTCTACGACCAGGAAGGCATCCGCCGCGTCAATCCCCAGCGCGGCGACATGGAGCACGTTAACGGCATCATCTGGATCGGCGATGGCACGCTGCTGGGCTACAAGGACGTCCGCGAGGACGAGTTCTGGGTCCCGGGCCATATCCCCGGCCGGCCGCTGCTACCGGGCGTGATCATGCTCGAATCGGCGGCCCAGATGGCCAGCTTCTATGCGCACGTCGTCCTCGGCTGGAAGGGGTTCATCGGCTTTGCAGGCGTCGAAGATGTGCGGTTCCGCTGCTCCGTGCCCCCCGGCAAGCGCATGCTCCTGCTCTGCAAGAACGTGGAAACCCGCCACCGCCGCATCCGGGCAGCCGCCCAGGGTCTGGTGGACGGCAACCTGGCCTTTGAGGCGGTGATCCTCGGAATGTGTATGTAGAGCTATTGCAAGGCCTTGCGCCGGTATACCTCCCCCATTCGGAGATCTCGTGAAACCTGCCAGTTAGAACTGAGTGCTTTCTTCCGTCATCTGGCGTCGTTTGACCCCAGGTAAGCGGAGGTAGCGAGATGTACCAGGCACACCCCAAATCCAACCGGCGTCGTCTCTGGTCCTGCGTGGCCTTAGGCGTGCCGTGGATGCTCGGCGTGGGCGTTCTCGTGGCCGCAGAGCGGGCTCAGAACGGCGGTTGGCTCACCCGCAGCCTCCTCAACGCCTGGTCGTCCAGCACCTCCCTGATCGCCACCGCCCAGCCGGAGGTACGCCCGGCGACGCCCGCTTTTGGCCACCACAACCCGCCCAGGATTTGGACCTTCGAGATCGCCGGTGCCGCCAGGCCGCAGCCCGCTACCCGTGCCCCGGCAGCGGAATTCGCATGGGTCGCCCCGGCGATCGATGCCCCTGCCGTCGAGGTCAACCTGCACCTCGAAGCTCAGGCCGTGCGCGAGGCCGCCCGTGCTGCCGCCCCGCAGGAACGCGAGGTCCGGGCCCGGGTCGAACAGGCTTTGGCCGCGGTCCCCTTCAGGGAACTGCCCGACTTGAGCAGGCTCGAGCAGCTCCGCCACCTCCGCGACAGCTACGAACGCGCTGAATCCGAGTCGTGCGCAAGCATTTACCGTGGCGTGGTCGTCAGCGTCGAGTCGCCGCGGGGCAGTTGAATCGCGGCTGTGGCAGGCCCTGATTGCGGTCAACCCTTTCCAG
>JBGTBZ010000634.1:0-1950 GCA_041749155.1 Phycisphaerae bacterium | reverse complement strand
GACTCCAGATTGGCACCGAGCGTGAGGGCAAGCTCGGCCCGGTTCAGCTTCACGACATCCGGACGTTCCGCCAACGCCGACAGCAACGAGGGGCCGCTGGCGTCCAGAATCGCGGGTACCCCCGCCGTCCGAGCCGCCGTCAGGGCCCGGCCGTAGAAGTCGTCGCCGATGCCCGAGGCCACTGATCCGCTCAGAACGAGAATTCCTGCCTCCGGCAGGACATCTTTCAGAAGGACCAGGAGCTGGTCGGCGACTTCCGGGGCCAGGCGCGGGTGCTCCTCGACCAGCTCCGTGGCGGTGCCCGCAGTGTCGTCCAGGGCGGTGATGCACAAGCGGGTCTCGGGGGCGACGTCCACGACGGCCGACTCGATGCCCGCCGCGTCAAGGTCGCGTCGAACGTCGTGTCCGCGGGGTCCCCCGAGGGGAATGAGCACCCGCGGGCGGGCTCCCAGGGTCGCCGCGGCCCGTGCCACGTTCACCGGCTTTCCGCTGGCATACTCGTGGACTTCGACCGCCCGATTGACGCCGCCGATGTGGAGGGCGCCGAAACGCATGGTGCGCTGGAGCGTCGGCGTGGTGCCCAGGCAAAGGATCAGCCGCCGCGCGGAAGGCATCGACCGACGATACGCGGCGGGGGCTCAAGGCAGCCAGCGGCCGAAGAAGTCGAGCCAGTTGCCGCCCATGATCCGGCGAATGTCATCGTCGGCATAGCCCGCGGAAGCGAGGGCATCGGCCAGGCGGGGCAGATCCGCGATGGTGGTCATCTCGTGGGGGACGTGTTCGCGGCCGAAGCCGCCATCAAGGTCCGAACCGATGCCAACGTGGAGGGCGCTGCCAGCAAGCTGGCAGATGTGATCGATGTGCCGCACGACGTCGCTGAGGCTCGCCCGGCGACGGGCCAGCTCGGCGGCGGGGATCAGGAAGCGGTCGTACATCACGACCCCGATGACGCCGCCGCGATTTGCGATCTGGCGGATGTGCCGGTCGGGCAGGTGGCGGCGCCTGGTGTCCTCCAGCATGAGGGCGCGGCAGTTGGAGTGGGAGGCGCAGATCGGCCGCTTCGCAGCGGCCAGCAGGTCCGCGAGCGACTCATCGGAGAGATGGGAGGCGTCGTGGATGAAGCCTGCGGCGTCCAGCTCCTCGACGAGCTGGCGTCCTTCGGGGGTCAGGGGGCCGGGGGCGCCGGTTCCGCCGGCGTAGCGGGTGCGACCCCATGCCAGGCCCACCATTCGCGCCCCGGCCTCAAACCAGGCGGCGGCGCTGGCGTCGGCGGACTCGGACGCGAGAGTCATCGCATCGGCGCCTTCGATGAGCAGGATCATCGAGATTGGCCCTTCGCCCACGGCCCTGGTGACTGGAAGGCCAGACTGGTCCGAGACCGGCCGCAAATGCTGGAAGTCCCACAAGCGGCGGTAAATGTCGAGCTGGCGCCGGGCCTGAGCAAGTGCGCCGGAATGATGCGTGTAGCCGGCGGCCCGATCGGTCTGCGGCTGGCAGAAGATTGTCCCACACACGAGGCCGACGCCCCCGGCGCGCATCTCGGGCAGGCCGACGGTGGCGGTTTCCGGCTCGCGCTCGCCCACGATTGGCTGCACGCCGGCAGGGCGGCTGATGTCGCGCCCGCGGTGCACGTTGTATGCCAGGTCGAGATGTGCATCGGCGATGAACATATCCAAGGTCTTGCCTCAGGTTACTCTGACGCCGCCAGCCCTCGCAGGAAGGCCACCACGCTCTCGCCGAGCGCCCGCAGGTTGTAGCCGCCCTCCATTGTCGCGATCAGCCGCCCGCCGCAGACGTCGCCCGCCAGGCGCGACAGTTCCCTTCCGATCGCCCCGAAACCGTCGGCGGTGAGCGCAAGCTGGGCAAGCGGATCGGCGGCATGGGCGTCGAAGCCGGCGCAGACGACCAGGGCGTCGGGACGAAATGCCGCGACACGCTCCGCCACCGGCC
>JBGTBZ010000633.1:0-1582 GCA_041749155.1 Phycisphaerae bacterium | reverse complement strand
GGGGCTGCTGCTGGTGCTGATGGAGACGCTGGCGGACTTCGGGGCCGTCGACTACTTCGCCGTGGACACCTTCGCCACCGGCATCTACCGCACCTGGCGGAGCCTTGAGGCGCCGATCGTCGCCGCGCAGCTCTCGGCGGTGCTGGTGGGGGCGGTGGCGGTGCTGGTGATCGCGGAGCTGATCGCGCGGCGGCGGGCGAAGTTCCATCAGATCACGAACCGAATGCGCGAGCTCCACCCCGCGCGGCTCGGCCCGGTGAAGGCGGCGGGGGCGTTCGCCTTTTGCCTTGTGCCGGTGTTGATCGGCTTCGCCGGCCCGACGGCGATGTTCGGGTACATGGCCTGGACGGTGGGGGATGCACGGGCCTTCGAGGTCGTCACGCGGTTCGGGGCCAACACGTTGCTCCTGGCCTCCATCGCCGCCGTCCTGGCGACCTTCCTGGCCCTGCTGGTGGTCTACGGGCGTCGACTGGGCAGGGGACCTGTGACGCTCGTCGCAAGCAAGCTCGCCGGGGCGGGGTATGCCCTGCCCGGGACGGTCATCGCCATCGGTCTGCTGATTCCGCTGGGGTGGCTCGATCACCGGATCAACGCGATCACTACCCGGGCCTTCGACTGGCAGCCCGGGCTGATCCTGACGGGCAGCATCGTCGCCGTGATCTTCGCCTACCAGGCACGCTTCCTGGGCGTGGCCCTGGCGATGCTGGAGAGCAGCCTGGGGCGCGTGCGGCAGTCGATGGACGACGCCGCCCGGTCGCTGGGGGCCTCGGTCACGCGCCTTCTGGTGCGGGTACACTTCCCACTCCTGCGGGCAAGCGTGCTGGCGGCGCTGCTGCTGGTTTTCGTGGATGTGGCCAAGGAACTGCCCGCCACGCTCATGCTCCGCCCCTTTGATATGGAAACGCTCGCCGTTCGCGTGTATCAACTGGCGACGGACGAGCGGCTGGAGGAGGCCGCCTTTGGGGCCCTGGCGATCATCGGCATCGGGCTGATTCCCGTGGCCGTGCTCTCTATTCTCCTGAACCGCTCCCCCCGATCTGTAGCTGCTCCGCTGGATAAGGCCGCCTTCTCATGACCACACGCGCCCGCGACCTCCTGCCGCTCACTGTCCGGGGCCGCATCCCCGGCCGCGGAGACCCCGCTGCGCCGCAGGTCGTGGCGCGCGTGGAAGGGGTCAGCTTCCGCTACGACGTTCGCGGACCCGTCGTCGTCGATGATGTCTCGCTCGAGCTGCACGCCGGCCGCGTTCACTGCCTGCTGGGCGATTCCGGCTGCGGCAAGACCACGCTGCTGCGGCTCATCGCGGGCCTGGAGCGCCCCACCAGCGGCCGCATCTCCATCCGCGAGGCCCTTCAGAGCGGCGAGGGGCGGTTCATCTCCCCCGAGAAGCGCCCCGTCGGGTTCGTCTTCCAGGACTACGCGCTCTTTCCGCACCTGTGCGTGCGGCGGAACGTGATGTTCGGCATGACCCACCGCCGGCGCGGGGAGCGGGGGGATGTTGCCGATGCCCTCCTGGCGCGCGTGGGGATGTCGGACTACGCGCGGGCGATGCCCCACACGCTCAGCGGCGGGCAGCAGCAGC
>JBGTBZ010000632.1:0-1895 GCA_041749155.1 Phycisphaerae bacterium | reverse complement strand
ACCACCGCCGAGCGGGTAGGCCGGGGCGTCGTGCGGCGGAGCAAGGCCGCCAGGAGCTGACCATCGACCCCGACCGCCGGCGGCGCGCCAGGTTCTGCGCCAGGATCATGGCCTGGCGGGGGTAGGATGAGGCCATGACCGCCTCCGAACCGTGCATTCTCGTGATCTTCGGCGCCAGCGGCGACCTGGCCCGGCAGAAGCTCCTGCCGGCCATTTATGCCCTTGCGCGCCAGAAACTCCTGCCGGCGACCTTCGCCCTGGTTGGATATTCCCGCACGGAAATGACCGACGACGCCTTCCGCGAACGCTTCCGGGAAGCGGTGACCGGAGGCGGGGAGGAGATTGACCAGGGGCTGCTCTCGAGCCTCCTCGAGCGGACGTACTACCAGACGGGCCAGTATGACAAGCCGGGCGACTTCACGCGGCTCAAGGAGCGGCTGGCGGACCTGGAGGAGCGGCACGGGACCCAGGGAAACCGGCTGTTCTACCTTTCCACGCCGCCGAGCACGTTCGCACCGATCGTCAGGTGTTTGGGCGAGCAGGGGCTGGCGCGGCGGGGCTACGGCATGGAGCCGTGGGGGCGGGTCGTGATCGAAAAGCCCTTCGGCTACGACCTGTCGAGCGCCCAGAAGCTCAACAAGCAGCTTTACGAGCGGCTCACCGAGGAGCAGATCTTCCGGATCGACCATTACCTGGGCAAAGAGCTGGTGCAGAACATCCTGGTGCTGCGCTTCGCCAACGTGATGTTCGAGCCGGTGTGGAACCACCGCTATGTCGATCACGTGCAGATCACGGTGGCGGAGACGATCAGCGCCGACGATCGCGGCGGCTACTACGACAAGGCGGGGGCGCTGCGCGACATGGTGCAGAACCACATGCTGCAGCTTTTAGCGCTGGTGGCCATGGAGCCGCCGGTGGGGCTGGACGCCCGTAGCACGCGCGACGAGAAGGTGAAGGTGTTCAAGGCGATACGAGCCATCAAGCCCGAGCAGGTCGCCCAGTACGCCGTCCGCGGCCAGTACGCCGCCGGCGGGGAGGGGGAGCACCGCACAAGCGGCTACCGGCGAGCGAAGGGTGTCGATCCGCAAAGCACAACCGAGACCTTCGCCGCGGTGAAGATGTACATCGACAACTGGCGTTGGAACGGCACGCCCTTTTACCTGCGGACCGGCAAGTGCCTGCCGAAGAAGGTCAGCGAGATCGCCATCCGGTTCCGCCGTCCGCCGGTGACGTTGTTTCAGAAGCAGTGCGAGTCACCCGTCTATCCGAACGACCTGATCATCCATGTCTCGCCAGACTCGGGCATCAGTTTGCGCGTGAACGGCAAGGTCCCGGGCACCAGCCTGAGCATCCGGCAGGTGGCCTTCGAGTTCAACTACGCCGAAACGTTCAAGAAGGAGCCACCCGAGGCCTACGAGCGCCTCATCGCCGACGCCATGGCCGGGGACCAGGGCCTGTTCATTCGCGGTGACGAGGCGGAGGCGGCGTGGGAGGTCGTGGACCCGGTCCTGCAGGGCTGGCGGATCCTGGACGAGAAGGGCGAGAAACCGCAGGAATACGAGCCGGGCACCTGGGGCCCAAAGGCCGCTTCGGCCCTGATCGAGAAGGAAAACCGGCAGTGGCTGGAGAGCGAGGAGATGCCCGAGCCGGTTCTGGCGTGCTCGATATGACAGGCGCAGGATTCGTGGACGCCGCGAGGTTCTGTAGGCCGTGACGACCTGTCAGGCGAATGACGACAACCGAACGCTTCCGCTGGCGACAGCGCGCTCACTTCCGTCACCGGCCACGAGGCGAAGGCGACCTTCAGCGTCGATGCCGGCAGCGCGGCCGCTTTCGACCGAGGTGCCGGTCTCGATGAGCACTTGACGTCCGTGCAAGGCGTCGTGCGCCGGCCA
>JBGTBZ010000631.1:0-1903 GCA_041749155.1 Phycisphaerae bacterium | reverse complement strand
CCCCGGTAGCGGTCTGAGTAGTAGCGGAGTATCTCGCGTTCGGTGGGGGCCGGGGAGGTGACGCCCAGCCCGCAGCCGGCGCAGCGGAGGACATCGAAGCCGTCCCCGGTGAGATAGTCGCGCAGGCCGCAAAGCCAGGGCCGCCAGTCGGCCTGGTCGCAGGCGATGCAGGAGGGTGGACTCGTGGCGGCCGGGCTCATCGTGAGCTCTCCGCTTCCGAAAGGGCGGACGTGTCGAGGCGGCGTCCGCTCCCGGAGAAGATGGCCGGCCGCGCCAGCCGCCAGCGGGCAAGGCGAAAGTGGACGCTCGTGCGGATAACGCCCAGCCCATACCGCACGCTGCGGGCAAAGGAGATAGAACTGGATTCCGGCTCGTAGCGGGTCGGACAGGAGAGCTCGCCGATCCGGAATCCGAAGTAGTGCGCCTGGGCGATCATCTCGTTGTCGAAAACAAAGTCGTCGTTGTTTTCCTCCAGCGGCAGGCGCTCCAGCACCTGGCGCGAGAAGGCGCGGTATCCGGTGTGATACTCCGATAGCTTCGCGTGGATCAGCACGTTCTGAAGCAGCGTCAGGAAGCGGTTGAAGACGTACTTGTAGAGCGGCATCCCCCCGTGCCGAGCCGTGCCGCCGAGGATGCGGCTGCCGAGTACCAGGTCGTACGTGCCCACGGCAACCATTGACGCGATCGCGGGCACGAGCTGGGGTGTGTACTGGTAGTCGGGATGGAGCATGACGACCACGTCCGCGCCCGCCAGAAGAGCCTCGCGGTAGCAGGTCTTCTGATTGCCGCCGTAGCCGCGATTCTTCGGGTGGCGGATCACCGTCAGGCCCAGACGCATCGCCGCCTCCACGGTCTGATCGCGGCTGGCATCATCAACGACGATCACCTGGTCGACGAACCCCTCCGGGATCTCACGCCAGGTGCGCTCCAGCGTGGGCTGGGCGTTGTACGCCGGCATGACGACGACCAGTCGCTTTCCATGAATCACGCGTAGGCACCGAGGTGGGTAGGTGAAAGGGCAGGACGATAGTATCGTTGCAGCCCCTCTATGCGCCAAACTGCGACGGGGGCCCTCCAATGAGCATGTTCGCCGCTCTGACGACTCGACAGCGACAGGTCCTGCTCGCAGTGCTACTGCTGGCGGGCGTGGCCCTCTGGTACGTCAGCGCCCGGGCTCAGTGGCAGCCGTGGCCGCAGGTCGCGATCCTAGGAGCGGCCCTTGCGATCCTGCTGATCCCGGCGGTGCATAAGCCGCTGGCGCGAGGCCTGGATGCTCTTCGAACCCCCTCGCCGCAGGCCGCGGCGGGTATCGCGATGGGGGCGGGGGCGGTGGCTGCGTCGTACTTCCTTTACTCCACGATCGCGACGGGCCGGCCCCACGTGCCGCAGTGGCACGACGAGCACATGACGATGATCCAGATCCAGATGCTGGCCCGCGGCCGGCTCTGGATGCCTGAGCACGAGCTGGCCGACTTCTTCGAGAACCTCTTTGTTGAGTCGCATGGGGTCTACGCCTCGATCTACTTCCCCGGCGCGGCTCTGTTCTTCGTTCCGACCGTATGGCTTGGCCTGCCCACCTGGGCCATGCCCCTCCTGGTCACGTCCGCCGTCGTGGGGCTCACGTACTGGGTGGTGACGGAAGTCATGGATGGCCTTATGGGACTACTGGCGGCGTACCTGATGATGTCGCTGGGGTTCCTGCGGCTGTTCTCGGTGATGCTGGTGTCCCATCCGGTGATGTGCCTGCTGGGGCTGCTGATGCTGTCGGCTTGGCTGGGCTGGCGGCGGAATCTGGGGGTCGGGTGGGCGATCTTCCTGGGTGCGATGGCGGGCTGGGCGGCCATCACGCGGCCGCTGGACGCCGTCTGCTTCGCGCTGCCGATCGGGATTGCGATGCTCTGGC
>JBGTBZ010000630.1:0-7159 GCA_041749155.1 Phycisphaerae bacterium | reverse complement strand
CCCGGCGGCTCGCCCACGAGGATCGCCACCAGCCGCACCGGCTTGCCCGCGTCGCGCAGGGCCTGGGCGCGCCGTTTCGTGTCGGCCCGGCTGGCCTCCGCAAGCGCTACGCCATCAAGGATCTTCGCGGGCATAAGGCGCAGTATAGATTCGACCTCACACTGGTCGCTGCGGCAGCCGAACCTCGAACAAGCTCCCCTCGCCCAGCTTGCTCTGCACGCTCACCTGTCCGCCCAGCGCGCTGACGGCGTGTTTCACGATCGAAAGGCCCAGCCCCGTTCCGCGGCCGGAGACACGCGGGTTCGTCCCCGTTCGCGCCGGATCAACCTGGTAGAAACGCTCAAACACCCGGTCCAGGTGCTCCGCAGGAATCCCGATGCCCGTGTCCGACACGCGAATCACGACTTCCGGGGTAGCTGCGGCGATACCGGACCGCAGGTCGCCCTGGCACGTCACGCTCACCTTTCCTCCATCCGGCGTGTACTTGATCGCATTCTCCACCAGATTCTTCAGCGCCAGGATCAGCAGCTTCCGGTCGCTGGTAAAGCGCATGGAGGGCTCGCTACCGTCACCGGGCGCTGCTTCGGCCCCGTCCGGCAGGGAAAGCTCTATGCGCTTCTGCTGCGCCATCGGCGAAAGAGCCTGGCGCAGGTCCGTGGCCACTTCCGCGGCGCTGATCTCCTCCAAGGCCGGCTTCACTTCGCTTCCTTCCACGCGCGAAAGATCCAGTAGATCGCGAAGCATCTCCTCCAGCCGCTGGAGCTGCCCCGCGATGATCTCCAGGCACCGGTCCGCCGCCTTCCGCTCCGCGTCGCCCAGCTTCCCGGCATCTTCGCCGACGATTTCGCCAAGCGTCTCGAACGCCGCCTTGATCGCGGCGAGCGGCGTGCGAAGCTCGTGCCCGGCGTTGGCCACGAAGTCGCTTTTCATGCGCAGAGTCGCATCCAGCGTCGTGATGTCGCGCAGCACCATCAGCACGCCACCCGCGCTGGTTCGCGTCGCCAGCGCCTGGAAGGCCAGCCGCTTGCCTGCACGCGACAGCCGCAACTCACGCCGCAGCGGGAGGGCCGGGACGCCATCCGGTCCTCTGGACCTCATTTCCAGGCGCGCCGCCTCGTCGAAGATCGACAGCACCGCCGGATCCGTCACCGCCGCCTCCAGGCTCTCGCCCAGGGCCTGCTCACGCGAAACGCCCAGCAGCTCCGCGGCGGGGCGATTGATGCGAATGACCTTCCGTCGCGTGTCGGCCAGCAGCAGGGGATCGGGAAGGGCATCGACGAGGGCCTCCAGGTCCCCCTTCTGCCGCGAAAGGTCCTTGAGCTGCCGAAGCGTCTGCTCCGCCGTGTCGTTTACGAGCTCGCCGAGCCGGCGGACGTCTTCCAGCGCCGATGGGGCCACGTCCGCCCGCTCGCGCCAATTGCCGCGGGAAAAGGCCTCCGCCGTCTCGCGCAGCTCGCGGATCGAGCGCCGCGTCGGCAGGTAAAGCAGCGCCGCGACACCCGCGCCCGCGAGCCCTGCCAGCACCATCAGGAGAAACGTTGTCCACGTCATCAGGCTACAGCTTAGCCGATTTCACACCGGTCCACGACGCGCGCGATCGGTGCTGAGGTGTCCCCGAGGCCAACCCGCCTCAGCGGGGTGGTGCCGCCACGTCGGGGTGATCGACCAGCACATTCGTCTCCCCCTCCGTCCGCGCGATCGTCACGGCGCCCACGCTGTCGCTGAAGATGTTCATGGCGGTCCGGCACATGTCCAGCGGCCGGTCGAAGATCCAGATCAGGCCGATGCCCGCCACCAGTGGCACGCCCACCTGGTCACCCACAATCGTCAGGATCAGCACGATGGCGACGATGCTGGCCGACGGCACGCCCGCCACGCCCACGCTGGTCAAGAGCGCCGCCAGCACGATGAAGAACTGCGTCGCGAACGACAGCTCGATCCCGAACGCCTGGGCGATGAAAATGGCGGCGACGCATTCATAAAGGGCGGTGCCGTCCATGTTGACGGTCGCCCCCAGGGGCAGGACAAAGCTGGCGGTCTTGTTGGAGACGCCGGCGCGCTCCTCGACGCATTCCATGGTCACCGGGAGCGTGGCGCTGCTGCTGGAGGTGGAAAAGGCCGTCACCAGCGCGGGGGCCATCGCCTTGTAGTGCCGCAGCGGATTCACGCGGGCGACGAAGGCCAGGATCAGCGGCATCGTGCCGAAGAAATGGATCGCCAGGCCCACGACCGTCACCACCGCAAAGAGCCCGATGCCCGTCACGAAGTTTCCGAAGCTCTCATTGGGCGCAAGCCGCGCGTAATACTGCGCCACCGTCGCCGCGATCAGCCCCGCCACGCCGATCGGCGCAAACATCAGGACCACATCCACCACCCGCAGCGTGATCCAGTAAACCCCCTCCACGAACGACGAGATCACCCGCCCCGGCTCGCCACCCAGCCGCGACAGGAAGAACCCGATGAACATCGCCACCACGATCAGCCCCAGCAACTGCCCATTGTCCGCCGCCGCGGCGAAGATGTTCTCCGGCACCATCGCCCGGAAAACGTCCAGGAAATCGGCGGCGTCGCGACCCGCGGTGCGCGAGGCGACCTCCGCCTGCGCGTCGGCGAAGGCCGACAGGTCCTCGCCCTGGAGGATTCCCGTGCCGTCAGCCCGAAAACCCGGGCGGACGACATTGACCAGCGTCAGCCCGATCAGGATGGCGATCAGGCTGGTGGTCATGTAATAGAGCAGCGTCTTGCCTCCCAGCCGGCCGAAGGCCGCCCCGCTGCTGATCTGGCTGATCGCCAGGATGATGCTGCTGGCCACGATCGGCACGATGATCAGCTTCAGCCCGTTGACGAAGATGTCCCCGATCAGGTCGTAGATCAGGTAGTCCCACCGGGCGGTGGCGACCGCCTCCGCCGTCATCGGGTCGCCCGCCGCCTCGGCCGCGGAAAGGGCCCGGAACGCGCTGATGAACCCGATCGCCGCCCCAACCGCCAGCCCCAGCAGGATCTGCCAGTGCAGGGGCCAGCGCCACACCTGCCACGGCGCCGGCCGCGGACGGATCACGGTCGCTTCGCTGTTCATGCCCGACATGCGTGCCAATGTAACCGCGGCCACCAGCAAGGCGAAATTCGCGTGGACTCACTCCGGTTCTGGCCCTCTATTCGCACTCCCGGCGCCGCCGCGTGCCTCCGGCTCCTTCATTCTCCCCCGCTCGATCAGCAGCCGGCGCAGGAGCCATTCAATCTGGCCGTTGAGGCTGCGCAGATCGTCATCGGCCCACTTTTGCAGCGCCTCCAGCACCGCGGGATCGATCCGAAGGAGAAATGGCTTGCGATCAGGCATGAGGAGGAACAGGGCGCACGGGTCCTTGGCCGCCGACGTCGGGCGACCTGCGGCGCGAATTAGTGATGCAGCGTCCCGGTGTTAACCACCGGTTGGGCGTTGCTCTCGCCGCACAGCACGACGAGCAAATTGCTGACCATCGCCGCCTTCCGCTCCTCGTCCAGCTCCACGATGTTCTGCTTCGAGAGCATCGACAGGGCGGTCTCCACCATGCCGACAGCGCCTTCTACGATCTTCTGCCGCGCCGCCACCACGGCGCTGGCCTGCTGGCGGCGAAGCATCGCCTGGGCGATCTCCGGGGCGTACGCCAGGTGGCTGATGCGGGCCTCGATCACCTGCACGCCCGCCTTCATCAGCCGATCCTGAACCTCCTGCTTCAGCTGCTCAGCGATGTCCGCCGTGTTGGCCCGCAACGACATCTGGCTCTCGTTGTGCGCGTCGTAGGGGTACTGCGTCGCCAGGTTGCGGACCGCCGCCTCCGTCTGGACGCGCACGTAATTCTCGTAGTCATCCACCTCGAAGGCCGCCTCCGCGGTGTCCACGACCTTCCAGACGACGATCGCCCCGATTTCCACCGGGTTGCCGTCATGGTCGTTGACCTTGAGCTTGGCGGACTCGAAGTTGCGGACGCGCAGGCTGATCTTGTGCTTGGTGAAGAAGGGGTTGGCCCAGCGCAGGCCCGGCTGCTTGACCGTGCCGACGTACTTCCCGAAAAGCTGAAGCACCTTGCCCTCGTTGGGGGCCACGGTGAAGGTGCCGAAGACCAGGATGAACAGCACGATGGCCAGGGGGATCAGACCGATCAGCAGCAGCGGCACCTCCAGGGCGACCGACGCCAGGATCGCGCCGACGGTCAGGAGAAGCGCCACCAGCAGGCCCAGAAGATGGGGCAGGCCTGCGGGGGCGTGATGCTCACGTTCGACAAGCATGGGAAGTTCCTCCAAAGGTGATAACAGAGTGATATCACACTGAAATCCCCTGGGCAAGCCGAAGTTGCAGAAAATTGCTCCAAGCCCCAAGGGGGAATCCGCGCTAGTCCGATAACCCCTCGTGGACCTCGCCCGCGCGGGGAACAGGGCCTTTCCCGGCCTCTGGTAGACTTCACGACCCAACACCGCCCCATGTCCACCCAACCCCTCCAGGAACCCCACGCCCTCACCAGGGGCCAGCTCGTCTACCTCTGGCTCGCCGCCGTCAACGTCACGGCCCTGCTCATGGCCAACGTCATCGGCGTCAAGCTCTTCCGCTTCGACGCCAACCTCGGATTCGGTTCTTTCGCCATCGAGCACACCGCGGGGATGCTGGCCTTTCCGGTCACTTTCCTGCTCACGGACCTCCTGAACGAGTACTACGGCCGCCGCGCCACGCGCCGCGTCGCGTACATCGCCTTCGCGATGGCGGCCCTGGCCTGGGGAGTGCTGTGGATCGCCCGGCGGATCCCGATCCTGGAGGGAATCCCCGGGACGGCGACGCAGGACTCCTTCGAGCTGATTTTCGGGGCGTCGGCGTTGATGTACCTGGCGTCGATCACGGCATTCCTGGTCGGGTCGCTGATGGACATCTCGCTTTTCGGGCTCTTCAAGCGCCTGACGGGCGGGCGGTACGTGTGGCTGCGGGCGACCGGCAGCACGGTGGTGAGCCAGCTTTTTGACAGCCTGATCGTGACGTTCCTCTTCTTCTACGTCTTCCCGAAGCTGGTGGGGCAGGAGTCGGCGACGTTCTCCTTCACCCTGAAGACGGCCCTGACGGGCTACGTGCTGAAGTTCGTGATCGCGGTGGTGCTGACCCCGCTCATCTACGCCGGCCGGGCCCTGCTCCGCGACGTCGTCGGGCTGAGGCCGCTGCCCCTGGACGTGAACAAGCTGCCGGCGTGAGGCCTCCTAGAGGGGAAGCCGATGACCGAAGCCACTGAACATCAGAAGACGCGTGCCCGGAACCCGGCCGAGCCGGTGGCGCTGCGTTACGGTGTCTGGGAGGAGCCTCGGGACGCTTGGCGCATGGCCCGCTGGATCGGCGTCGCCTGGAGCCTGGGCGTTCTGGCGTGCTGCATTGGCGATACCGGTCCAGCAGTCATGGAACTGGCGGCGGGCGGGCGACCGGTGGCGGAGCAGCTCGCATGGCTGCACGCGCTGCTCCTGCCGGCTTCCGCGGCAACGCTGCTTGCCGTGCTGATTTCCAGGGGCGGGCGGCACGGCGACCGATGGATAAACCGCCTCGTGATCGTCACGGCGGCGTTGTTTGTCCTGTGGCCGGTGTCGCAAATGATGCGGGGCTGGTACTTCGCGACGTTCCCCACGGGGATCATCAGGACCTGGAGCCAGGGGAATGCCACGACGTACCACCTCCTTCTCGAGCTCTGGCGATCGATGTGGCAGATCTCACAGTGGATTGCCCTCGCGATGCTGGCCTGGGCGACGCTTGCCCCCGCCAGTGTCACGCCGCGGCGGCTGGTTCAGCTCGCGATCTTCGTCATCCTGCTGCATCCGGCCCTCTACCTGCTCCGGATCGCGGAGGGGACGATCGAGTCGCCATCGCTCATGCTGAAGCACATGTTCACCGTCGGTTCGTTGATCGGTTACCTGCCCGCCCTGGCAACCGTGCTGGCGGCTTTCCTGGCGATTTCAGCGCTTCGGGCTGAGCCAACGAACATCCTCCGTCTCCGCCTGGCGGCTCTGGCTTTCGGGGCGACATTGGCCTTTGTCACGTTTCAGCAATGGCCTGGCGGACAGGGTCGTTCCGCCCTCGAGCTGGCAGAGGTCCTTCGCAACGCCGCGATCTTCGCCACTCCCGCCCTGGCCCTGATGCTCTACCCCCGGCGGATCTGACTGACGCACCGGGTCGCGGGCGCCGGATCTTGAATGGCCGCACTCAGGAGATTCCTGAACGCACAACCGTGAGCGCGCCTCGACCGCACGCAGCGCACGGGACCGGCCCGACGGCAGGAGGTCCGGAGCGGCGACGGTGCCTGTGGCTCGGGCACGGGCACGCGACCCGGCCTCTGTCGGGGGGACAGGTCATCGGCACTCCGTGACCTTCGCGCCGCGCGCGATACAATGCCCCTCCCATGCCTGCGACGTCCTTGCCATCTGCCCCCGCCAAGCCGTACACCGTCCTAGCGCGCAAGTACCGCAGCCGCACCTTTGACGAGGTCGTCGGGCAGGAGCATGTCGCCCAGACCCTGAAAAAGGCCATCGAAACCGGCCGCGTTCACCACGCCTACCTCTTCTGCGGCACCCGCGGCGTCGGCAAGACCAGCATGGCCCGCATCCTCGCGGTCGCGCTCAATGACCCAACGGCGGACGGCCCCACCCCCACGCCCAATCCCGACACCGACACCGCCCGCGCCATCTTCAAGGGGGAAGAAGTCGATGTCATCGAGATCGATGCCGCCAGCAATACCGGCGTCGAGAATGTGCGCGACCTCATCGAGAACGCCCGCTACCGGCCGATGCACAGCCGGTTCAAGATCTACATCATCGACGAGGTCCACATGCTCTCCAAGAACGCGTTCAACGCGCTTCTGAAGATCATGGAGGAGCCGCCGGAGCACGTGAAGTTCATCCTCGCCACCACCGAGCCGGAAAAGGTCCTGGCGACCATCCTCTCCCGCGTGCAGCGCTTCGACTTCCGCAACATCCCCGCCGCGGAGATCGCGGGGCATCTCAAGGCCGTCTGCCGCGATGAGGGCGTCAAGGCCCAGGATGACGCCCTGCGGCTGGTCGCCCGCAACGGCGCCGGCAGCATGCGCGACAGCCTCTCTCTGCTCGACCGCCTCATCAGCGGCATGGAGAAGGGCGAGACGCTGACAACCGACCGCGTCAC
>JBGTBZ010000629.1:0-4443 GCA_041749155.1 Phycisphaerae bacterium | reverse complement strand
GCGAGTGCGATGTCGGCCTGCTGAAGCGCCAGTTCCTCGCTGGCCTGGATGGCCAGCTCCAGGGCCTTATCGGCGAGGTTGGCGGCGTCGGCAGGCAGGTGGAGGCTGCCGAGTGCCTCTGCAAGCAGCAGTTCTGCCTCGCTGGCCTTGCGCAGGGCCTGGGCGGCACCGGGGGGGACGGAGCCGCCTTCCCAGAGGTTCCAATCCTCCTGCTTGTGTAGCAGGCGCATGAGACGATGACGCGCCAGCTCGACGTTCAGGACGTAGGGCTTCTCCCGGGGGGGCAGGCGGGTGGTCTCCAGGACGTAAGCGCCGGTGTCGCCGGCATCCCAGAGGAGTGCAACGCCAAAGGCGCGCTCGCCGAACTGGTCATCATCGTCGTCCTCGGAGGGCTCAGCGTGGGACTCGACGGCCAGCAGGCCGTTCTCGAAGCTGATGCGGCCGGCGACCGGAACGCTCTCGGAGCCGGTTACGTAGGCTCCGCGCACCGCGAAGTCGGTGAGACGCCGCCCCTGGTCGTAGATCTCGAACAGCAACTGCATGGAACGGGTGCCCAGGGGTTAACGCGATTCCGCACCGCCTCCCGGTGCGGCGGGGCGGGGTGCCCGGATTCAGGCCCGCCGAGCCCGGCCGGTGCGCGATGTTAGCCGCAAACGCCTGCCCGCGAAATGCGGCGGCGGAGGCCGCCGCGGGGGATTGCGGCCGGGGGCGGTTGGTTCTCGTCCGATTTGGTGTTATTGTCGCGACCGGCGACCCGGGGCCACGGCGGTATTTGTGCGTCTTCTGGCAGTGCCCCGACGACGCGTCCGCCCCCTTGCCCGGCCCGTCGCCCGAACTTGAAATCTCTTCGGAACCCCATCATGAAGCTGCAACTGGTGTCCATCGAGCGCGACGGCATGGTGAAGATCGCCACCCAGGGCAACATCACCAGTGCCGACATCGACGCCTCCGCCCCCAACGCCTTCGAGCAGGTCCTGGGCCAGAACTGGCACCAGATGCGCGTCCTGCTGGACATGAACGCCACGCAGTACATCGACTCCAGCGCCATCGGCTGGCTTATCGGCTCGGCCAAGCAGCTCAAGGAGGGGGGCGGGTCGCTCATCGTCTATGGCGTTCAGCCCTCGGTGAGGCAGGTGCTGGACCTGCTGAAAGTCGGCCGCGTCGTCCCGCTCGTGGAGGATGAGTCCGCCGCCAAGCAGGTGGCGTCGGCGGGGGGTGCGGGGGGCAATGCCAGCATCGGCCTGGCGTAGCCGGGCCCTGCGCAGCTTTGTTTCAGTAGGCGACACGACATAATTCCCTTTCATCCGCGTCATCATGACCACAACGACCACTCCCGCCCCCAGCATCCCCGGTGTCAACGGGCCGCAGCTCACGAATGTCGGCGGAATGACCGCCGAGGATGCCGTCGATGCGCTTATCGCACGCAGCGTCGCCATGGGCGCAAGCGACCTATTCCTCGTCACCAACGAGCAGCATGTCGCCGGCGAGGTCCGCCACCTGGGGATGATGCGCACCATCGCCATCCTCGATCGCGAGCAGGGCCGCCGCGCCATCGCCTACATCCGCAACAATGCCGGCATGACCCTGGGCGAGTCGCGACGGCCCGACGAGGGCCGCTGGATCTGGGTGCCCGATGGGGATGACGTCAACGACATCGACAACTCCGTGGATCTGCGCATCAGCGTCATCCCCACGCTTTACGGCGAGGACATCGCGATGCGCCTGCTGGTCCGCTCCAACACCCTCTACAAGGTCGAAAACCTCGGGATGTTCGAGAAGCAGGCCCAGAAGTACACACAAATGATCGCCAGCCCCGGGGGCCTGGTGCTCATCACCGGGCCCACCGGCAGCGGCAAGACCGCCACGCTCTATGCCACGCTCATGCGCCTCAACGACGGCGAGAAGAAGATCAACACCATCGAGGACCCCATCGAGTATGCCGTCGAGGGGCTCCGCCAGAGCCAGGTCAACGTGGCGCTCGAGATGGGCTTCGCGGAGCTGCTCCGCGCCGTGCTGCGGCAGAACCCGGATGTCATCTTGGTCGGCGAGATCCGCGACAAGGAGACCGCCCTCACCGCCGTCCGGGCCGCCAACAGCGGCATCCTCGTGTTGGCCACGCTGCATGCGCCCAGCACCGCTTCCAGCGTGCAGGCCATGCGGGCGTATGGCATCAACAACCATTTCCTGGCCAACAGCCTGCGCGGCGTCGTCGCCCAGCGCCTGGTGCGCACGCTCGACCCCGCCACGCGCACGGAGATCGACCTGGGCGGCACCCACGCCTTCGAGGAGATCAAGGACCTCTTGAAGCCCGGTGAGGGGGAGAAGGCTTACGCTCCCGTCGCCGCCGAGAGCAACCACATGAGCGGCTACCTGGGGCGCACCGGCGTGTTCGAGGTCATGCCGGTGACGAAGAACGTGCGCAGCATGATCGCCAGCGAAGCCCCCGCCGTGAAGATCCGCGAGCAGGCGATCAAGGATGGGATGCTGGAGTTCCGCAAGGCGGCGCTCCTGAAGGTGGCGCGCGGCGAAACCAGCACGGAAGAGGTGTTCCGCGTGATCCCGACGGATGAGCTGATTTTGGAGGAGATGGGGGCGGCGTGAGAAGGCAACTGAACTACGAGCGGCGGCGAGACGTCTCCTACCATCGGCCCCAACGCCTCGCCGGCATCTTCGGCGGCATCGTTGTCATCGTGGTGGTGGGGCTGCCCGCGTGGGCAGCTTGGGTCTATCGACTCTGGCCGGACGGATTTGGTATTGCTGACTGATCTTGCAGCCAATGCCATGCCGAGGCGGCTTTACGAGCGGCGTAGCTGTACGAACGGCGTAGCTGCTTCTGGAACCGATAATGACGGCGATTGCGCAACGAGGGCACGCGCTACCGTGATGCTGGCCCCCTTGGAGGGCGAATTTGCCGGCAAGGATGAAATCCTTGCCTTCTTTTTTGGAATCCAAGAAGGCAAAACTCCGAGTTTTGCCGGCAAGGAAGGAATCCTTGCCTTCTTTGGCGTCGTCCAAGAAGGCAAAACTCCGAGTTTTGCCGGCAAGGAAGGGAAATTTGCCGGCAACGATTGCGCCACCGGTGTGGGGGTACGGGCGGCGGGGGGAGCGGATGTGCAGGCCGGCCACGGATCAGAGCCGTATCGGCTCGAACCCGCTGCGGTACGCGCGGCGGACGATCGTCCGGGTGGCCTCGTCGTGATTACGGAACGCGAGGTTTGGCCGGTCCCATTCCAGCACCTGCCCGGGGAATCGGGCGGCCTTCACCGAGAGCAGCCCGGTTTCGGTGCAGAGCAGGCCGTACTGGAACGGGCACCAGAGGTGCGGCGTGTCCACGCCAAGCGCCTTGTCCACCCATGCGTGCCAGTGGTTGAATTTCTCGAAGGCAGGAAGGCCCGGCCACTCAAGGCCGTCACACTTCTTGCCTTCGCGCCAGATCTCAATGGGACCGCTGGGCGCAAGGACCAGCGTTCCGCCTTCGCAGACGACGATCGTGACGATGGGCTCGGGGAACTCCCCCTCGCCCAGGCCGATCTGCTCGCGATCGGGCTTGAGGCCCGAGTCGTAGAAGTAGAGATTGCACGTGGAGTTGGCGAACTTGTCGCCGTTGACCGGATAGGTGAGCGTGGTCGAGACGCGGTTGGCGTGAAAGTGCGTCAGATCGCGCGACGGGGTACGCGAGCAGACGTGCGTTGGGTGCTGAAGCTCAGGGAAGGCAAAGAAGAGGACGTCGGTCAGATGCACGGACCAGTCGGCGATCATCCCTCCGCCGTAGTTCCACCAGCTTCGCCACTTGCGCTGGACCATGTCCGGCCGGCAGGGCTCCTCCTGGGCGCCGTTGAGCCACAGGTCGTAGTTGAAACCATCGGGCGGCGTGCAGGGCTCGCCCAGCGTGCCGTCGGCGAAGTAAAACCCGCCCGAAAGCGCGCTGCTGCGGCCGTAGGGGGCGTGCATCTCGATGACCCTGCCCAGCTCCCCCGACTTGAGAATGTGCACCGCGGCGCGGCGGGCGTCGGACTCGATTCGCTGTGCGCCCACCTGCGTGACCAGCGCCGGCCGCGCCTTCACCGCATCTTCAAGGATCTGCAGTTCCTCGAGCTGATGCACGAGCGGCTTCTGGCCGTAAACGTGCTTGTTGCGCTCCAGCGCCATGGTCATGATCGCGCAGTGCGAATGATCTGGCGTCGAGACGATGACGGCATCGAACTTGTCTCCATGCTTGTCGAAAGCCTCGCGATAGTCCTCGCAGGTGAAAGCATCGGGATGATCGACCTTGGCCTTCTCCAGCGCCGCCTGGTCAACGTCGCAGAGCCCCACGATCTCGGCGCATGAATGAGCGGCGACGGTCTTGCGGTCCAGCTCGCCGATCGTGCCAATGACGCCGATGGAGAGGACGCGCAGCGTCGTGTCGCGCACCGCCGCCCGCCGCACCCGGCGCGCTGCCAG
>JBGTBZ010000628.1:0-6972 GCA_041749155.1 Phycisphaerae bacterium | reverse complement strand
GTTCGCCCGCCATCTCGCGTCGCGGGTAGAGCCGGAGCAAACGTTCGTCATGGAGGATCTGCTGCCGGTGCCAGATGAAGCGGGCGCCGAACTTCCCGCATATCAGGTGTATTTGGCGCTTGCGTGGTTGCGGACGGTCGGTGCGATCGAGAAGAAGGGCCGTGACGGCTACGTGCTGCGGCGTCATGGCCTGATGAATGGTGCGATGCAGCAGTTTTGGGACCTGTTGCCACAGCGTGCAGCTTAGGTGGAAGGAGAGAAGCTATGACCAATTCCGAAATCAATGGCCTGGCGTCGAATCTGCTCCGCGCTGACTCCGAAGCCGACGTGGTGCGGATCCTCTGCGATGCGGGCCTGTGGGATGACGGAAACCTCTGGCGCTTGTACGGGGACAAGGAAGGAAACTTCGCCCAGGCCGGGAACCAGCAGGCACTACCTGAGGCTGCCCTCGTCGAGAAGATCGTCAACTGCTGCGACTCACGGCTCATGTGCGAATGCCTGCTCCGGGGCATCAATCCGGAGTCCGATGCGGCTCCCCAAAGCATGCGCGACGCCGTCGCGATGTTCTTTGAAAACCGGCGCGTAGGGAGCGACGAGGCCGGTACGCTGACGGATTGGCCCCGCGCGAAGCGCACGGAGCAGTCTCGGTTCATCACGATCGCCGCGACTGGTGATCGACCTGCGCGCGGCCGCAAGTCCCGCAAGATGTGCTTGACAATCGTCGATCAGGCCGAGGGGCAGAGCGCCTCTCGACTGCCCCGAACGATTCTGTCATTGAACGAAAAGAACAAGCAACGCATCCGCTTCGTGCAGGGCAAGTTCAATATGGGTGGCTCCGGCGCGCTTCGCTTCTGCGGGAACATGGGGCTGCAATTGATCATTTCCCGTCGCCACCCGGACCTCGCGAAGTACGAGGCTGCGGCCGATCCGACCGCAGGCGACTGGGCCGTCACGGTTGTGCGCCGCGAGGAGCCCAGCAATAAGAGCGGCGAGCCGCTCCATTCAGAATTCACGTATTTGGCCCCCCGGGGCGCGGAGGACCAGCCGCGCAAGGGACACATTCTTCGCTTCAATGCCGACACTCTACCGCTGATGCCCGAGCACGATGAGGCCTACGCGCGGGACGTGTCTTGGGGAACGGCGATCAAGTTGTACGAGTACGAAACGACGGTTGGCCAGAGCAATGTAGTGTGGCCGGACGGACTCATGTATGCCCTTGAGCGTTTGCTCCCGGAGATCGCTTTGCCCGTCCGCATCCACGAGTGCCGTGGATACAAGGGTGAGAAGGAACGCAGTTTCGAAACGCCCATCGCGGGGCTCGTAGTTCGCCTGGAGGACGGCAAGGGCGACAACCTCGAGGAGGACTTCCCGCTCTCGGTGCACCTGCAAGTCTCGGGCATGCACATGACGGCGCGTATCTACGCCTTCAAGGAGGACAAGGCTGCAACCTACCTCCGCGACGAGGGCGTGATCTTCACCATCAACGGGCAAGCGCACGGCTATCTGCCGAAGTCCATCTTCAGCCGCCCGAAGGCAGTGGGGTTGCCTCGCCTGAAGGATTCGTTGTTGGTCTTGGTGAACTGTTCGACACTCAAGGCGACGCAACGGGAAGACCTGTTCATGAGCAGTCGGGATCGGCTCAGCAAGAAGCCAATCCGATACGCGGTCGAAGAGGAAATCGAGGAACTGCTGCGCAACAACAAGGAGCTCCGTCGGCTTCAACAAGAGCGGCGGGAGCACGATGTTGAGTCGAAGCTGAGCGAGGAAAAGCCCCTGGAGGACGTGCTTGGGCGGATCTTCACCGCCTCTCCGACACTCAAGGCGCTCTTCCTGCGAGGTCAGCGCCTTGCCCGACCATTTGCTGGCGGCGGGGGTGGGAACAACGGCAACGGCGGCGGCGATAAGCCGGGTGAGAAGGAATTTCAAGGGAAGCGACACCCCACGTACTTCCGTATTCCCGGTATCGCGCCCGGTGTCATCTATCGCCGCAATTGCGAAGACGGTCGTCGGTGTCATGTCAGGTTTGAGACCGACGTGGAGAACGGATACTTCGATCGTCCGACAGATCGAGGAAGCTTTGAACTTGAGATCGTTGAATCGTCGCGCGAGGTGTCAGAGCCGAGCTTTTCGCTGGGGCTGGAGGATGGCGTCGCGCACCTCAACATGGCCTTACCGCCGGAGGCGGGAGTCGGCGATCACCTTGTTATGCAGGCCACGGTCCGCGATCCCACGCTTCTTGAGCCGTTCGTAAGCATAATCAGACTTACGGTCAACGCGAAGCAAGAGCGTCCACCTGGCCCGCCGCGCCCACCGCGCCCGCGACACACCGGCGGTGGCGATGATCCGTCACAACAGGGCATCAAATTGCCGCCGGTGATCCCGGTCAATGAGAACGACGAGTACTGGCGTCGGTACAAGTTCACGCCGAACACCGCCTGCCACGTCATCTCCGATCCAATCGACCTTGATGGAAAGATTCGACTGGAGCACACGTTTTACATCAACATGGATAACGTATCGCTCAAAACTGAGATGAAGTACGCCAAGCAGGACTCGCGACTGCTAAGCGCGAAGTTCAAGTACGGGAACGTGCTTCTTGGACTGGCGATCCTCCACGACGCGGAAGGGAATGGCGGGCTGCATGCGAACGCAGATCAGGAGAAGAGCGATACGGAGGCAGCAGAGCGGGAGAGCGAGCGGAATGGCGTGTCCGTGCAGGACGTGATTCGGCGGGTGACGGATGCGGTGGCGCCGGTGCTGGTGCCGATCATCGACCAGCTTTCCGGACTGAGCGAAGTGCATTTGGAAGAACTCAGCACCGTTGGCGAAGATGCCTGAATGCCGCGCCGCTTTAGATCGCCCGGTGGATCAGCACGACTTCGTTGGCAGAGTCGCCCTGGCCTCTGAACGTCGCGTGCCACTTCCGCTGGGGAACCTGCCGCCAGATCCTGCTGTTAGCGCCCGGCACCTCCGCGAAGCCCGCTTGTTGCATGTTCCCCAGGTATCGCGGGAGCTGTTCATCCGCCTTATTGAACGCCACCATCTGGACCATGTAGGCGCCGTCGCGCATCACAGCACGGATAGCTCGGAGCGTCGCCAGAGACGTGCGGAAGTAGTTGTCGGCGGCGGCCTGCCGCCGATCTCCAAAGTTGTAAAACGACGCCCCCTGACCGTCGCTACACCCAGCGATCCAGTATGGAGCCGGCGTCTCGCGCCGCCCGTCCACCTGCCATCGGTGATAAAGGACATGCACGCCGGGGTAAGGCGGGCTGGTCACAACCAAGCCAACCCGGTTGTTCTTGAAGAACGGCGACTTGTGCAGCTTGGCCGAATCAATATTGAGCAGTGTGGCGCGCCGCCCGGTGAGCTTCATCCGCTCCGCGAACGCGCCAGCCGCTTCAAGCATCTCGGCCGTCATCGCCGCGAGCTTATTACGGAAGTCGCTCAGGGGCGTGTGCCGCGAGCGCCCGTCAAGCGCCCACTGACTTGCGCGCAGAATCACGCACTTCGCGAAGTCTCTTGCGTCGTCCGTCGGCAGATGTGCCATCGACGCGAGAGCCATGGCCACGGCCTTCTTGATGAACCGTGCGCGGACCAGCGACAGGTTCTTGGTCTTCGCCTCATCGATGAATGCAGCTAAATCATCCGCCGGCAAGTGGTAGGTAAAGCGGGGAACGATCTTCTCACCCCACTGCTTGATCGCCGTTACTTCCAGCGCGGTGAGCGGCGTTATCTTGACCTTCGTAATAAACGTGGCTAGCGAGTTCAGGTCATTGCCGACAACGTTTCGTCCCGCGATGAGCCCTTCCACGATGGACGTGCCCCCGCCCATGTAAGGATCGGCGATGATGTCGTCTGGCTTGGAGAAGCATTGGATCGCAGCGGCGGCGAAGCGAGGTGAGAAGCGGGCCGGATAGCGGTAGAAGTTGTGCGTCCATCCCGACACCGGCTTACGATCGGTCGCGGCTTCAGCAAGAGCAGCAAACACCCCTGCTGAGAGAGAATCAGCTCGTGACCGCTTCGGATGACTTCCTTGTCGCGTGCTCATGGTTGTTCGCTGTATCGGCCACCAAACTCACTTTGACCTAGGCCGAGCGCGCCCGCCGACCTCGTTGGCTTCTATGTACTCGTCGAGCGCCCAGCGGATGACCGTCGCGGCTGAAGTGCGGTGCTGCTTGGCAATGGCTTCGATCTTCCGCCGTTGCCCACCGCCGAGGGTGATCGTCAGGCGTTCCGATTTCGCCGTTGTCTTGCCGCTTCGCTTCATCGCATGCACCAAAGTGGTGAGCGCCTCACCAGTGCGGTGAGACCCTCACCATTCTGGTGCGGATAGGCGGCTTTGTCAATAACTGAAGACGCCGCCGGGGCCGATCAGGGCGTGATCGACGTTGAAGCCCTCGCCTGGGATGTCGTGGGCCCGCGTCTCCTCCAGCAGCCTGACACCAAGAGCCTATGCCAGGGCAATCCGTCGCGCCTTTCGGGCCGCGGCTTCCTGGCCGCTCACTCTCCGTTCACCCTTCGGGCCAGGTGGGTCAGCGCCCCGCGCCAGGCGGTCTCCTGCCACTGCCGGGCCTCCTGCCATTCGGCGGTGCTGCGCCAGCCGGAATGCACAAGGTGGACGACGGTGAAATCGCCGTCGGAAGTGAACGCGACCGTGACGTGCGTGAGCGGGTCGGCGGAATTGGCGAATTCCTTGAACTGCCTGGGGCTCTTCCAGTCGAAAGCGATCAGTTGCCCCGGCTCCAGGGCCGTGATGCGGCAGCCGATCGTGCTGTTGTTCTCGCGGTCCTGGGGCTGCCAGAAGAGCTGGTAGCTTCCGCCGACGACCGGCTCGACCTCCGCCTCGGCGGTGAGCCACGACTCGAGGCGCTGCTTGTCCGTGAAATAAGCGAATGCCTCATCGCTAGGCAGATGCAGTCGAGCGGAGAGATGGAATACCTGGCTCATGCGGGGCTCCGTGCATCCTGAAGCCCTATACCCCGCCGCTGCCCGCCTCGCAAGCCCGATCGGCGCCGGATGGCCCAAGCAGACCTGGCCGTTGGCCGGCAACCCGGCGCGAGCGTATGGAAGCCCCGTCATTTCGACCGGCGCTGATGCATCCAAAAAATTCTGCGTCGAAGATCAAGCCGCTCTCAAGTGCCCGTTTCCCCTCGCCGAAATCCTCTCTGTCACCGCGATACACAAACGGCCGTCCAGCCGATCGCCAAGTGACAAGCTTCGTTCGTGTCGGATCGGCCCGCGTGTCTCGGGGCGAGGTGCCCTGAGGCTGGCCGGTGGCGCGGGGGAGGCAGACCCTTAGATTCCTGTCGCCGCGGGGCGTCTGGCCTCGGAGCCAGGAAACTGGAGTCACCATGAGTACGTATATGGGAAGAACCCTGAGCGAACAGGTCGCTTGGATGGAAAACTTCCTCGAAGTCGCAAACCTCGATCCGGAAGCGGCCGGCCTTACGCAGGCGCAGCTCGACGAGTTTGCCGTCCTCAACACCGCCCTCCAGGCGGCGTGGGCGACGGTGAACAACGAGGCGACCCGGACGAAAGTCACTCTGGCCAATTTTCATGACGCCCTCAAGGCGGCGAGGAAGAAGGCCTACGAGCTGGTGGCTTACGTCCAGGCCTCCCCGGTCGTGACCGATGGCACGAAGATCGCGCTGAAGGTCACCGTGCGGGACAAGACCCGGACGATCAAGCCCCGCCCCGACGTTGCCCCTGGCATCTACGTGCGGAGCATCGCCGGGCGGACCGTCGCCCTGGAGCTCCAGCACGACGGCAAGCGCGGATGGGCGCCCTACGCGACCGGCGCGACGGTCTTCGCTCACATCGGGGCGCAGCCGCCGTCGAATGTGGATGGCTGGAAGTTCGCCAGCGCCACGTCTCGGTCGCGCCTGTCGATCCCCTTCCCGCCGAGCGAGACGACCGACACCGTGTGGTTTTGTGCCCAATGGCGAAATGCCAAAGACGAGAGTGGGCCGGCGTCGGATCCGATCAGCGTGGTGCTGGCCCCCGGCCTTCCGCTGCCGGGGGAGATGGAGGAGGCGGCGTAAAGCGCTGCCGCCTGTGACAACTGAATAGGAAGTGCCCGGCGGCGGCGTGATTCATCTCACGCCGCCGCTGGTTTGGTGGGCGGGGTCGCGGGCGGTCAGCGGGGTCAGATGACGCGGTCGTCGCTGGGGATGTTGTGGGCGGGTGCGGTGTTGAGGGGGATGAGCTTCTCCTGCTGCAATCGCTTCGCCTCCTCAGAATCCGGCACGTAATCCGAGTGGCACGAGAGCTTGCCGGCGCTCTGGGCCTCGCCCGCCGGGGCGGCCTCGGCGCCTCTCCCGGCGGGAGAGGCGTTGGCGACGGCCTTCCTGGTCTTCGCCGCGAGCTTATGGATCTCGTCGGGGGAGAGGTGGCCGCGCCTTTCGAGGATCTCCTGCTGCTCGGGCGTGAGGGCGTCTGAGCGCCTGGGCTTGCCACCCCCCGTGCGCTGCATCGCGTCATCCTTGCCGCTGGCCCATTCAACAATCTCCTTGCTGATGCGGACGCTGCACCAGTCGTGGCCGCACATGGCGCAGAAGTCGGTGTCCACGTCCAGGTCCTCGTCGTGGTAGGCGCGGGCGGTGTCCGGGTCGAAGGAGAGCTCAAAGTGCTTCTCCCAGTTCAGCGCAGCGCGGGCCTTGGTGAGTTCGTCGTCGCGATCGCGCGTGCCGGGGATGCCCAGGGCCACATCCGCCGCGTGGGCGGCGATCTTGTAGGCGATGCACCCCTGCTTCACATCATCCTTCTTGGGCAGGCCCAGGTGCTCCTTGGGCGTGACGTAGCAGAGCATGGAAGCGCCGTGGTAGGCGGCGGCGGTGGCGCCGATGCAGGACGTGATGTGGTCGTAGCCGGGGAAGATGTCGGTCACGAGCGGGCCCAGCACGTAGAAGGGGGCGCCGTGGCATAAGTGCCGCTGGAGCTTCATGTTGTAGTCGATCTGGTCGAAGGGGACAT
>JBGTBZ010000627.1:0-2749 GCA_041749155.1 Phycisphaerae bacterium | reverse complement strand
GACGTGCCGGCGAAGACGCCTTCCTCGCGCGCCAGGCGGCGCGCCATCGACATCGCCTCCTCCGTCGCCACCGCCATCACTTCATCCACGAGCTCCGGCGACCACAGCGGTGGCGCGTAGCCGATGCCCACGCCCTCGATTCCGTGCGGGCCAGGCTGCCCGCCCGAGAGCACCGCTGATTCCGCCGGCTCCACCGCGATGATCCGCACCGCCTCGTTATACCCCTTCAGCACCTCCGCCACGCCGCGGATCGATGCCGCCGTGCCCACGCTGTGGACGAAGGCGTCGATTCGCCCGTCCATCTGTGACCAGATCTCCTCCGCCAGGGCGTGATAGCCCAGGATGGCGTCGGCGTTGTTGAGCTGATCGCTCCAGAATACTCCCTCCTGGCCGCTCATCTGGCGGGCCGTCTCGATCATGTCGAGGATCAGCTTGCGCGTGGTCCGCCCCCCTTCGCTTGGGACAAGCACAAGCTCGGCACCCAGCGCCTGCATGTGCCGGCGCTTCTCGGCGCTGAAGGCATCGGACGTCACGATCCGGATCGGAAAGCCCCGCCCCGCGCAGATCAAAGCCAGCGACGTGCCCGTGCTTCCCCCGGAGTACTCGACCACGCTACCCCCCGGCCGCAGGCGGCCATCCGCCTCGGCGCGGGAGATCACCGAAAGCGCCATCCGGTCCTTCATGCTCCCGGTCGGATTCTCCCACTCCAGCTTGGCAAATACCCCACCCCCACCCTCCTCTGGCGAGAGGTTGCGAAGCTGCACGAGCGACGTGTTGCCGATGGCGGAGAGGATCTGCATCGCTGCACCCTGCGGGACGCAACCCACGATCCCCGCATCCTACCGCCCCGCCGCCCGGTTCCACTGCAAGGTGTCGGTGTACTGCCGGAAACGCACGACCGTGCCGTCGCGGAGCTGCCAGACATGGGCAAACTGTGCGTCGATGGCGGCGCCCGTCGCCTTCCAGGTCCCGCGATAGCGGCCCTCGACCACGACGGTGTCCCCGCCGTCGATGAACCGCTCCGGATGAACGGCAAATCCCTCGACGTCGCCCACGATGCGGCCGAATACGCCCTCCGCCACCGCCTGCGGGCCGGTGTAGGGGTTGCCTTCGGCGTAGATGAACCCCTCCGCCTCGCGCCACTGGATCTGCGGATCAAAAGCCCCCAGCACCGCCGGCACATCGCCGCGGCCGAAGGCGTCGTAAAGCCCCTTTATGAACTCGCCGCTCTTTGCCATGATCGAAGCCTAACCGGGCGGGCGCTCGTCTCCTAATCCCCTCACATCGCCCCGCCCTCACAGCCACCGGCGGATCATCAGCAGGAACACCATCAGCACCGTGACGTGGATCGCCCAGATCGCCAGCGCGAACATCATCTGCTGGCCCCGCGGCAGCGCGAGGAAGCGGTGACGCTTCCAGGCAAGCAGGATCGCGAACACCCCGCTGCACCAGCCGAACAGGTCCACAAGGTTCAGCAGGTGCGACCATCCGCCGTCGCCGACCACGTAGCGCAGCACGATCGGGATGAGCAGAAACCCCGCCGCGATGCCGGAGAAGAACCCCGGCGCCAGCGCGACAAACAGCCACCCGAGCCGAAGCCGCGTGGCGCCCACGGTCAGCACCAGCTCGCTGCCGCACTCCGGGCAGATCGGCCGCGTGAGCGTCTTGAGATTGTACCCGCAGACGGGGCAGGCGGCCTCGTGCTCGACCAGGAACTCCAGCAGCATCGCCTCGGCCCGGGACGCCGGCGCTTCCTGCACAGCTTCCTGCACCGCGGCGGAGGGGTTGCGGTCGTGCATCGGGGGATCTTACCGCAATCGGCCCGGGCGAACCGCGGGAAGCCGGGCATCAACCGCGGGGACGGGCGGTTGGAGGGTTGCACCTGGTCCCCCTCAGCCGCCGGGGATCTTCGACCTGAGCACCTCCTGGATGCGCAGCGTCGCCTGCTGGTTCAGCTCGCCGATCTCCCCCATCAGCCTGGGGATGTCCACAGTCATGGCCTGCCGGCCGTTCTGGGGGGTGGCCCCGTCCAGCTTCTCGCGTGCCTCCGCGAGCTTTGCGTTGACCTGCTCCAGCATCGTAGTCATCTGCTGGTCCTTGTGCTCCTCGTTCATCTTGGCCAGCATGGCTGCGCTGTCCTTGGCGCCATTGATCTGCAGGTCCCACTGCGCCTTGAGCTGGTCGAACGACTCGCGCGGGATCGGGCCCTCGTCTTCCATCTCCTGCTCGCCAGCGCCGCGGGCCTCGTCGACCACGTCACCTTCTTCGTAGCCGCCCGAGGCCGCGTCCTCCGCGGAGTCGTCGTCGCAGCCGATGAACAGGAGCAAGCCAGCGCCGCACAGCGCCAGCGCAACGAGCAGGTGCCAGGTTTTCATCCGGAGTCCTTCGCGAAAGCGGCGGCGCCAGTGCCGGCAAGCGCCAGGCAAGAGGGCCGCTCGCAGATCAGCATACCAACGCCCGCCCGCCAGTAGAAGCAACTCTCAACCGAGCCGCCCTCGCCCATGGAGGGCGACCCCCAACTCACGCCGCCAGGCGCTGCATGCGCAGGTGCGCCAGGGGGGAGCCGGCGACGTTGATTTGCTTTGGCGATGCCGCCGGGCCGAGCTGGAGGCGCGGGCCGACCCACCGCGCCGTCACCCACGCCATCGTCCCGGGCTCGACGCGTGTGCCGAGGTCTACCGTCACTTTCGTTTCCGACGTGTGCTCGACGATCTGCCAGTCCCACAGGCGCGACGAGGGGCGCCGGCCC
>JBGTBZ010000626.1:0-2266 GCA_041749155.1 Phycisphaerae bacterium | reverse complement strand
GCCAAGACGCCGGCGGCGGATGGGTCGCTCTGCTCGCGCTGCAGCGCCTTGTGCTGCCGCTACGTGGCCCTGCCGATCGACAACCCGGAGTCGGCGTCGGACTACGACAGCATCCGCTGGTACCTGGCCCACGAGAACATTCACGTGTTCGTGGACGACGGGGAGTGGTACATCGCCTTTGCCACGCGCTGCAAGAACCTGGAGTCGGACAACCGCTGCGGGATCTACTTCACCCGCCCCCGGATCTGCCGCGGCTACGACACCTCCAACTGCGAGTATCACGGCGAGGAATACCGCTACGAGCACATGTTCACCAGCGCCGACCAGCTACAGCGCTTCGCGGAGAAGGAGCTGGGGCGGAGCATCCTGTTCAAGGCCCGCAAGAAGAAGCCCAAGCTCAAGCGCGGCCGCAACGGCCTCCGCCGCGTCGAGCTGCCCATCGCGTGATCGAATGCCGTGGCAAACCGCACGTACGCTGAAATCATGGACCGCCTGCCAGGTCGGCTGGACCGCATCGACGCCGCCATCGCTCACTTCATGCGGCGGTACGGCGTACGGGCGATGCGCTGGGCGCTTGGGGTGATCTTCATCCTGTTCGGCATCCTCAAGCCCCTGGGCGTCAGCCCGGCGGAGGACCTGGTGCTGCGGACGGTGGACTGGGTGCCGCTCATCGGCCCCCGGGCAATGTTCCACGTCATCGGCTGGTGGGAGGTGGCGATCGGGGTTTGCCTGCTGATCCGCCCACTGGTGCGCCTGGGAATCCTCCTGCTGGCGCTTCAGATGTTCGGGACGTTCCTGCCGCTGGTCGTGGCGCCTTCCGCCTGCTACGCGAAGCAGCAGGCCCTGGGCGGGCGGTTTGAGATGTGGACCTTCACCGTCGAGGGCCAGTACATCCTGAAAAACCTGCTGATCATCGCCGGGGCCCTGATCGTGGGCGGAACGGTCCGCCGGCCTGCACACACGCCGGAGCAACTGCTCTGACCCCGCGTCACGTAGCAACGCAGCTACCGGATTCACGGCAACGGCTCAATCTGGTACAACAGGGTCGCGATGGACCGTCGCAACCACTACGAGATCGCCTTCGAGGCCTTCCTGCGCGAACTGCGCCTGCCGTATGTCGCCGTGGACGAAAGCAAAAAGGCTCTCTTCTCCGGCTCCAAGCTCAAGAGCTTCGATTTCGTCGTCTACAGCAAGGGCGGGCCGAACCTGCTCGTGGACGTCAAGGGCCGCAAGGCGACCGGAGAGTCGGCGGGGGGCTCGCTGCAGACTTGGGCTTCCCGGCAGGATGTGGACGACCTCTCGCAATGGGAGCGGATCTTCGGCGAGGGGTTCAAGGCTCTATTCGGCTTCGTTTTCGAGGTCGATCCGGTCCTGGCGCCCCCGCCGGGGCATTTCGTGTTCCGGCAGGGGGACGAGGCCCACCCCACGACCCTCCGCGAGCGGCATTACCTGATGCTGGGGGTGGATTTGTGCGATTACCGAAACCACATGAGCCGCCGCAGCGTCAAATGGGACACGGTGGCCATGCCGTCGGCGGAGTTCCGGCAGCTTTCCCGGCCGATGCGACACTGGCTGGAGCCGTCGGCGGAGCTGGTCGGCGGCTAAAGTGGGGCGGTTACGTACCTGCCGGCCCGCTGGTATAGTTCCCGGGGCGCGGCGGGTTGGAAGGTTCACTCGGGCCGGCTAGGGTTTTGCACCATGACCAAGTTGATCCGCCTGTCTCGTGTCCTGCTCTTCGCCCTGGCCCTGGTGCTGGTGATGCCGGCCGCCACGGCCCTGGCACAGTCGGATTCGGACTACACCGACCTGCTGGAGGAAGCCGACGGCCGCCTTCGCGGGTATGAGCAGATGGGCGTGGTGATGAAGGATTCCTCGACGGCGCTGACCTACGCGGCGCTGATCGGCCTGACCGTGCTGGCGGCGGGGCTGTTGTTCAAGGCCTCGCGTCGAACCCACCTGGACTAAGCGCCCCCGCCGGGGCTGTTTCAACTGATGCGGCGCCGTTCGCCCGCAACCCCTTTTCTTGACCCATGAGGCAAACCATGGCCATCTCGCCTGACCCAACTCCCGCCGTCCCTGCCGCGAGGCGGGCCAGCGGCAAATCCATCGTGCTGGCCGTCCTGGCCGTGCTCAACGCGGCCCTGGTCCTGTCGCTGGCCGGGCGCCTGGTCGCTCCCAACTCGGCGGAGGCTGGCGCCGCTCAGGGCCGCGTCAGCGAGTATGTCATGATCCCGTCACGTCCGCTGGGGATGAACCAGGACGTGCT
>JBGTBZ010000625.1:0-2635 GCA_041749155.1 Phycisphaerae bacterium | reverse complement strand
CGCGGAAGCCGCCATCATCGCTGCGGGGCACGGCCTCCCAGCCGTCTTCACCGGCCCGCGGGATGCCCAGCTCGCTGCGGGCCATCTCCAACGCCACCGAGTCCGCCGAGAACGGCACCCGCCCGCCCCCGCCGCGACGCTCTGGCTGCTTCACCAGCACCTCATCCGGAACCACCGGCTGCGCCGCCGCCAGCGTGGTCGAGTACCCGGCTGCGACAAAAAGACTTAGCGAAACCCGCCAGCAGAGGCTCTTAAGCATCTTCGACAAGCTACCTGACAAGGGCTGGCACGTCGAACGGTCGGTTTATGCCCCCTGCACCAGCACCTTGGCCGCGGCGGTGATGCCGAGGGTCACAGGCAGGTGCTCCGTGGCTTGGACGGTGATGCTCTCGGCGAAGGGATTATGTGCTGTGACGACGACGGTCGCCCCAGGCACCAGCCCGTGCTTGGCGAGAAAACGGAGGAACGGCGCATTCTGCTCGATAATGCGCGCAACCACGGCGGTCCCGCCCTCCGGGACATCCGTCAGCGCGCCGCTCGCCGCATCGGTTGGCTCGCGCGTGGCCTTGGCGGAGGGGATCGGATCGCCGTGGGGATCGACGCTGGGCCGGCCGAGCACCTCGTCGAGCCGTTCCAGGACCTTGTCGCTGACGACATGCTCCAGCTCCTCGGCCTCGTCGTGCACTTCCGACCAGTCCATGCCAAGCATCTCGACCAGGAACGCCTCGATGATGCGGTGGCGCCGCAGCACGCGCAACGCCAGCGCCCGGCCCTGCTGCGTGAGCCGCACTCCGGTGCGCGGCTCGTAATCGACGAGCCGCGCCTCGGCAAGCGTCTTGACCATGCTCGTCGCCGTTCCCGGCACCACCGCCATCAGCTCCGCAAGGCGACCCATCGGCACCAGGGCTTCGCCGCCGTGGCGCTGCTGCTCGGAGTACAGCCGCTTGACGTAGTTCTCAACGGTAGGGGAGGGCATTGCCGCCGAGCATACCACGTCGCAGGAGGTCACTGCCGCAGAACCATGAGCCGGGGTTCGGTCATGTCCTCGATCGCATACCGGACGCCTTCCCGCCCCAGCCCGCTGTCCTTCACTCCGCCGTAGGGCATGTGATCCACGCGCCAGCTCGGCGTCTCGTTGATCAGCACGCCGCCCACCTCCAGCTCCTCCCAGGCGCGCAGGGCGCGGCCATTGTCGCGCGTGAAAACGCCCGCCTGCAATCCAAAGCGGCTGTCGTTCGCCTCCGCCAGGGCCGCGTCGAAGTCTGTGAAGCGGGAAAGCAGGGCGACGGGACCGAATGCCTCCTCCCGATACAGCTCGCAGTCCCGTGGAACGTCCTCCAGCAGGGCGGGGGTCATCATCGTCTTCCAGGGCCCGCCGACATCCCCGCCGCAAAGCAGACGAGCACCGAGGGTGATGGCGGCGTCGATGCGGGCCTTGAGCTTTCCGGCGGCGTCGGGGCGGATCATGGGGCCGATGAAAGTCCGCTCGTCCGCCGGGTCGCCGTGCATCAGGGCGCGCACCTTTGCCAGCAGCGCTTCCCGCACCTCGTCGTAGATCGCTTCGTGCAGGAGGATCCGCTGCACGCTGATGCAGCTCTGGCCCGACTGGTAGTACGCGCCGACCACCAGCCGATCCACCACATCCTCCAGCGACCCTGCCATGGTCTCGTCCACGATGCACGCGGCGTTCCCGCCAAGCTCCAGCACGACCTTCTTCTTCCCGGCGCGCGACTTCAGGTCCCAGCCCACCTTGTCGCTGCCCGTGAAGCTCAGGAGTCGTATCCGCTCATCCTCGATGAGCGCGGCGGCATCTTCCACTTTCGCCGACAGGATCGACCACGATCCCTTCGGCAGGTTGCATTCGGAAAGCACCTCGCCGATCAGCAGCGCGCCCACCGGCGTCTTGTCCGCCGGCTTGAGCACGAACGGGCACCCCGCGGCGATCGCCGGCGCGATCTTGTGGGCCACCAGGTTCAACGGGAAGTTGAAGGGCGTGATGAAGCTGCACACGCCCACCGGCACGCGCTGCGTCATCCCGCGATAGCCTGCAGCGCGGGGGGAGATCGCCAGCGGAATCACCTCTCCGGCGCCCGCCCGCGCTGCCTCCTCCGCCCCGATCCGAAACGTGTCGATCAGCCGGTCCACTTCGCCGTGGGCGTACTTGATCGGCTTGCCCGCCTCCACGCAGCAGGCCTCCGCAAGCTCCTGCCGCCGCTCCTCGAAACGGCGAACGCAATGCCACAGCACCTCCGCCCGGCGGTAGGGCGGCAGGCGGCGTATCTCATCTCTCGCGGCAAAGGCTGACGAGATAGCCCGATCGATGGCGGCGGCGTCCGCAAGGGGCACGTGCGTCACCTGGCGGCCATCGAACGGGTTCACGACCGCCAGGTCGTGGTTCGGCTCGAACCGCTCGCCCGCCAGAAACGCCGCATACCGCTCGCGTAAGCTGATTCCCATGGCGACCTCTCCCACAGTCTACGACGTCGCGGGCCGCTGGCCCGACGCCGGCGCCGCCGTGCTGGACCTGTGCCGCAAGACCCTGCTCGGCCAGCACCTGCGCATCACCCACTGCCTCTCGCAGCTCTCCGACGCCCAGGCGTGGTGGCGGCCGCGGCCGGACATGAACGCCATCGGC
>JBGTBZ010000624.1:0-2790 GCA_041749155.1 Phycisphaerae bacterium | reverse complement strand
TTCGCCCTGGCGGCGCCGCTGGTGCTGGGAACGCGAGGCATCCCGGGCCTCTTCCGCACACCCAGCGAGGACTGGTACCAGATCCCCGAGTTGCGCACGATCGACGAGATCCTCGCCACGATCGACGTGCCGGCGGTCGTGTTCGTCACGCCGCCAAGCGACGACGCGCCCGCGGAAGCCGAGGCCGTCTACAACCTGGGCGTGGCCTCACCCGACGACGCCCGCGTGGTCCGCGCCCATGACCTGGGCCGGCGCAATGTCGAACTGCTGGATTACTACGCGCAACGGCAGCCGGTTCGCCGCGTGTATCACTACGACCGCCACAACCGCGGACTCACCGACCTGGGTCCGGTCACGGAACTGGCCGGCGAACCGCGGGAGCGGCTTTTGGAAAGGTTCGATGAATTGTCGCTTCGCTGGCGAGCCCGCTACGCCGCGCTGCTGACGGAAGTCGGCTACGATCCGCCGCAGATGCCCTTTGACGTTCCGCCGAAGTCCGAGTGGCTCTGGAGCGACTATGCCACCGAATCGGCGCCCGCCGCCGAGTCCGGAAGCCCGAGCACGAGACCCAGCCCATGACCGAGACCGATAACGACGCCCGCATCGCCCAGTTCCTCAAGATGGCGACGGATGACCCGTCGAACGACCTGGCCCACCTGTCGCTAGGCCGCGAGCTGGCTGCTGCGGGCCGGCATGACGAGGCGATCGAGAGCTTCCGTCGAACGCTGGAGCTGAACGAGAAGCTGAGCAAGGCCTACCAGCTCCTGGGCGAGTCGCTCCTGAAGCTGGATCGCCGCCAGGATGCCGCCACCGTGCTGAAGCGCGGCGTGCAGGTGTCGGCGGAGCGCGGCGACCGGATGCCCCAGGAGGCGATGGCGGCCCTACTGCGGGAGATGGGCGAGGAAGTGCCGGAGGTAAAGTCGGGCCGGCAGGTCAGCGTGGGTGAAGGGCAGGTGCTCGATGCCCGCACCGGCGAGGTCGGCCAAAGGCTCAGAAAGCCCCCCTTCCGAACGGTGCTCGGCCGCGTGATCTACGACAATGTGTCTGCCGAGAGCTGGCGCGAGTGGATCGGGATGGGGACGAAGGTGATCAACGAGCTGCGGCTGCCACTGTCAGATCCGCGGGCGCAGGAGCTGTACGACCAGCACCTGGTCGATTTCCTGAACCTACGCGAGAAGCTGGAGGAAGCGAAAAACCGTCAGGCCAATGCCTGATCCGGACCCGCAGGTCGGTCATTCTTCCGGCCAGTCGGGCAACTCGAACTTTTTCTCGACGTTGGTCGTGTGCTCGTTGTAGTGGCGGGCCTGGACCTCAAAGACCCGCCCCAGAGGCACACGCACGCCCTGGGCTTGCTCATCCAGCGACTTTCCATCGAGCAGGTACGCGAATCGCCGCGAGAACGCCATCGTCCGCTCGATCGCCCGGGCTTCCTCCGCCCCGCTCCAGGTCGGCTCCGCCGGCACGTAGTCCGGCGGCATTTGCTCCGGTCGCTCCTGGATCCGCGCGATCTCCGGGTCGGCGGAGTTGTAGAAGGTTGAAAGCATCATCAGCTCGTAGCCGTTCATGTGCTCCACGTTCCACCGTGGGGTATGCGTGCCGTTGCTGGGGCGGAAGTTCATCTGATTGACGCTCAGCGGCCGGAATACGTCCGCGGAGCGCTTCTGGACCGCTTCCTTGGCCTCGAACAGTTCCGCCAGCTCCCCGGGCATCTCCCAGGGCTTGTAGCCGAGCACCACCACCCGCCCCGGGCGGTCGCCGGAGGTGCCTGCGGACACCGCCAGCGTGTTTCCTTTAGCCTGGTCGCGGCGGAAGCTCTCGGGCAGGGCCGACAGGAAGGCATCCGCCGGCTGGATCTCCACCGACAGATCCTCGGTCTTGTAGTGGATCGGCACGACGATCCGCGGCTTGACCTGCTCCACGATCTTCGCGGCGGCGGCGCCATCGACGGTAAAGCGCCCGCCGACGGGAATCAGCAGGACATCGATGTTCCCGATGTGGGCGAGCTGCTCGGTGGACAGCTCGCTCTGGCCGAAATCCCCCATGTGGAGGATGCGCACGCCGTCGGCCTCGACGACCCAGAGGGCGTTGTGGCCGCGCTCGCCGCCTTCCTCCGCGTCGTGGTAAGACGGAACGGTGAACGCCGTAACGGCGTGCTCGCTCAGCTCGCCCATCTCCGCCACCTCGCCCCCCCGCGGCTCATCCTCGTTGGCCTTGCGGTCGACCGCCACGCGCAGCTCGCGGACATCGCCATCCTCCGTCAATCCGCGGAAGACGGTCGGGTCGCCCCGGACGATCGACGGGTTGTTGTGGTCGCGGTGGTTGTGGGTAACGAGCACGAGATCGGCCGAGAGGCCGGGATCTGCGTAGCCGATGCCCGGGTCATAGGGGTCGATGGCGATGGTGAGGCCCCACCACGTCTCGATCGTTACGTAAGCCTGCCCCCACCAGCGGACGGCAACGGGCCAGGGTGTTTCCTGCCCCTGCTCCTGCTCCAGCCCCTCCGCCGCCGCTCCCTGCGGCTGGCGGGACTGGTGGGCCAACGCGGGGAGCGCCATGAGGCCCAGGAACCACAGCATGACGACCAGTGACGATGGGCGACGTAGGAGGTGCATAAGGGCATTGTACCGACTGGCCCCGTCGCCACCATGGCCCTGAGCGAGCAGCATGCACGCGAGGGCGCCGAAGCGGAGTACGTCGCCGACGTCCTGACCCTTGAAGCGCGAGACGAGAAGTTGTCCACCTCAGGTCCTGCCGATTCAGCCGGCGGGGTCGCCGTTGCCGAGGCGCCCC
>JBGTBZ010000623.1:0-2102 GCA_041749155.1 Phycisphaerae bacterium | reverse complement strand
CGCCACCGCCGCCAGGGCATACAGCACCGCGAGATGGCCGGCGGTCACAGGTCGGGACACGGGCCAACGTTAGCACGAAATGCCCCAAAGCGGCCGCCGGCTCAACGCTTCTCCCCCGGGAGAGGTGGACGCGCAGCAAGTCTGCGAGCGAAGCGGACGGAGAGGGCGGGTGGCGGAAGAGATCAGAGATCAGACGGGAGAGTCGGTGTGCCCAGGCTTGCCGTCCGGCTGACCCTTGACGTCTGATTTCTGATCTCTGATCTCTGAACTCCGCCCTCTCCGCCTCGGCCGCAGACGGCCTCGGCACCTCTCCCGGAGGGAGAGGCGTTGAGAGCGCCGTTTTCGCTTCCACTTCAAACCCCCGCCCCCGACGCCTCCGCCGCGCGACGATGAAGGATGTCACCGGCCAGGCGAGGCAGAGGGCGGCAAGTAGCCAAAGTGGGATGCGGAGAATGGATCGGCCTGGGTATCTCTCGATCCACGGAACGAGAGCGTATCGCGCGTCGTGATTCCCCGGCACCCACGAGAGAAACTCCGATTGGAGCAGAACCATCACGCTGCCGGTTCTGGACGAGATGCGCCAGAGATAGCCGTCGCCAAGAAAGTCTGCGCGGGCGAACAGGAAAAAGCTCATCGGAAGCCAAAGGAGCGGCACGAGCCCGAGCACGAACAAGAGCCAGCGCAAGACCCGTGCTACCCGCCTCAGCATGCAAGGCAGTGTAACGCCGCGTACGGACAATCTGGAAGGACGCGGGCAGCGGCTTTCAGCGCGTCTGCAGCCCTTCAGTCAGTCGGCGGGAGACTTCGATCACGCTCCAGCCGGGCACCATCGCGTAGGGGTCTGTAATCACGATCACATCCTCCCATCCCCGCCCCCAGTCCGCGGAAAGTGAGTCGACGGCGGCGCGGGCCTCGGCGAGCTGGGGTTCAGTCGCGTCGGGCAGGATCAGCACCAGCTTCTGCGGGCGGAGCGAAAGGAGCATCTCCCGGTCCAGACGCGGGTAGTCGGGCAGATCCTCCGGGACCACGTTGACCCCGCCGGCATTGTGCAGCAGGTCATCGAGGTAGTTCCGCCGCCCCGCCACGAAGCCCAGGTCTGCCGACAGGGCAATCAGCGTCGGTACCGGCACACTCGGCGCTTCGAACGGCACCGCGCCGTCCAATTCGCCGCGGAGTTTGTTGCTCCACCAGCGATCCTCGTCGCGGCCCGTCAGCGCGAGCTCAAGCTGGCGGAGCGTCTCGAAGATGTCCTGGAGGCGCGTGATGCGCACGTGGACGATTTCGATTCCCAGCGCCTCCGCCCGCTCGATCGCCCCCGGCGGCGTTCTTTCGGCGGGCGTCTGCACGACCATGTGCGTCGGCCTGGCGGCGGCGATCTGCTCCCAGTCGATGGTCAGGAGGTCCCCCGCCCGGGGCAGGCCCTCCACGCGCGGATCGGTGTCGTAGTTGCTCACTGCGACAAGTTTTTCGCTTTCCCCGAGCTCCAGCAGCATGTTCGTGACGGCGGGCACGAGCGAGGCCACGCGAACCTCAGCCTCGGCCGGCGTGGGCGCAGATTCTGCCTCCTGTTTGTCGCAGCCCCCGGCGAGAGGACCGCACACCAGCAGCAGGATGGCGACAAGTGTCGCAGCCCCCTTCGAGCATGGCTTTTGGTGGAGCACCGCGGGAGAATAGGTCGACGGAAAACCTATCGGCCCCTCCCGCGATCCACCGACCCCATGCGGGCCGCCGGACGCGTCATATTTGCGCCTGTTACAAGGTTTTCCGCACATGATCGCTTCCTCCACCCCGCGACACGCCGTGAACAAGCCAAACTCCAGCAAGCGTCGATCCCGCGAGCAGCGCCGCCGCGACCGTGAGCGCTCGCGGCGGGTCGAGGCGCGGGTGATCGATGAAAACATGCCTTCCAACCCCCAAATCGAGACTTTCCCAAGCGAGCAGGTCGATTCCGGCGCCCCAGAGGCCGGCAGCATCGCCCGCGTGGAAAGCGATCAGCCGCAGTCGTCTGCCCCGATAACGCGGCCTCGAAGAGCTGCTGCGCTTCTCCGTAGCGACCCTGGGCCTGGCGCACCAATGCGAGACCGATCCGCGCCAGGCGGTGC
>JBGTBZ010000622.1:0-1587 GCA_041749155.1 Phycisphaerae bacterium | reverse complement strand
CTCGTTCAGGTCCGCCGACACGACGTGCGCCCCTTCCTTCGCGACGCGATGGGCCACCGCCTTGCCGATCCCGCTGCCGGCGCCGATCACCACGACGACCCGCCGCGCCAGATCCTTCTCCGGCGGCATGCGGCGGAGCTTGGCTTCCTCCAGACTCCAGTACTCGATGTCGAACGCCTCCTGCAGCGGCAGGGCGATGTACTCGTCGATCGCCTCCGCCCCGCGCATCACCTCGATCGCGCAGTTGTAAAACTCCGCCGTCACGCGGCTCTCGCTCTTGTTCCTGCCCCAGGCGACCATGCCGATCCCGGGGAGAAGGATCACCGTCGGATTCGGATCGCGCATCGCGGGAGAGTCGGGCCGCTTGTGCTTGTCGTAGTACGCGGCGTAGTCGCGGCGGTATTGCTCGAGGCCCTCGCCCAGCTCGCGCTTCAGCGCTGCCAGGTCTTGGGCCTGCGGGTCCCAGGGCACGTAGAGCGGCTTGATCTTCGTGCGCAAAAAGTGGTCCGGGCAGCTCGTCCCGAGCTCCGCCAGCCGCGGGGCGTCGTGGCTGTTCACGAACCGGAGCACGGCGGCGTCGGTCTGCACCGTGCCGATGAAGCGGTTCCGCTGCGAGACCTGCCCGCGCAGCCAGGGGAGCAGGGCAACCAGCGCCTCTTCCTGCTCGCCTTCTGCCAGGGCTTCGTACTTCTGCCCGCCGAAGGTCTTCTCGCCCTTGTCGCGGCTTTCAATGAATCGCGCCGCCTTCTCGATCAGCGCCAGCGTCCGCTCATAACACTGCTTGCCCTCATCCCCCCAGTTGATCAGCCCGTGCTGCGACATCACCAGCCCGACCAGCTTCGGGTTCTTCCGGACTTCCTCCTGCATCAGCAGCCCCAGCTCGAATCCCGGCCGCATCCACGGCACCCAGCCGACCTCGTCTCCGAAGACTTCCCGCGTCAGCTCCCGGCTGCGCTTCGTCGCCGCGATCGCGATCACCGCGTTCGGGTGCGTGTGATCGACGTGGCGGGCCGGGATGAACGCGTGCAGCGGCGTGTCGATCGAGCTGGCGGCGGGGTTCAGGTTGAAGGTGGTATGGCGATAGTTGGCGACCTGCTTGTCCTCCGCCTCGCTCTTGACGCCGCGCTTCGGCTCCTTCGCATACAAGCCTTGCAGCGACAGCAGCTTGTCCACATAGAGCGAGGCGAAGTTCTCGCGCTTCGCCGTCCGCAGGTCCCCGCCGGAGCCCTTCACCCAGAGCACCTCCACCGCCGCGCCGGTCAGCGGATCGGGCTGCGGGAGCTTGGCGGAGGTGTTTCCCCCGCCGGTGTTGGTGATGCGTCCGTCGCTGCCCAGGAGGTTGGACCGGTAAACAAGCTGCTCGACGGCGTCTGCCGGGGCGTCGTCGTCGTTCCAGAGGTGATTGACGTGTCGGAAATCGGGCATGGCGGGATTGTGAGCGAGCTTAGGGCGGACTCGCCCCCCCGGGCGGGGACGGCCGTCGCGACGGGGCCGGTAATAGCGCCCCCGGCACGTCCTCAAAGCCGCTCATGCATCGGAGCGTAACCGCCGTAGGGTCCGCAATCGCGGCCGTGGGGTCCGCAATCG
>JBGTBZ010000621.1:0-3339 GCA_041749155.1 Phycisphaerae bacterium | reverse complement strand
GCGCTCGATGCCGCCGATCTGCTGCGCCCGGCTCCACAGGGCGGCGGCGGCCATATCGCGCGCCTGGGACCGGTACGGCCCGGCAGGCGCAGGGCGCGTCGTGTGGAAGCCCAGCACGGCAAGCGACTTACCGCCGAGCTCGACATGCGCCTCGACCATCGGACGATCGGCGTCGGGCGAAGGGAACACGACGCCGGCGCTGGCGCCCTGGACCCTGGAAAACAGCGCCACCCCACGCGTATCCGATCGCGGCTCGGCGGCGAGAAGCTCGTAGCCGACTCCAATCGCCTGAAACGCTGCCTCGATCTTGGGAAGATTGCTGGAAGAGATCTCCTGCAGCGAAATGAGATCAGGAAGCACATCGCCGACCCAGCCCGCCAGGGCCTCGATATCAACATCATCACCTGCCACATTGGCATGCATCACCGAGAGCACCGGACCCTCGCTTTGCGAGCGCTGCGGAACGAAGTAGGGCGCGATCAGGATCGCGTTCAGAACCGCCGCGGTTCCCCATGCCGCCGCGGCCGGGCGAGGGCCCACTAGAGCCTGGAGAAGCGTCGCCAAGGCAAGGCTGCTGAGGAAGTGCGGCCGAAAGTGGGTCAGCAAGTCGAGCCACCATGTCAAGGGCGATGCGAACGAGAGCAGGCTCGCCGCGAGCAGCGGAAGGCCCAGCACAAAAACCAGCGACTGAGCGAGCCGGCGCACGGCCGATACACGAGCCGGCTTCTCAGATTCGGGGGCCTCTTCGGGCATCTCGCAAGGGTATGAGGGTGCGGTCACATCTTCCCCCGCCGCGGGGCCGAATCCGAAAGTACAATCGGCCCGTGCTCGGCCGCGTATCGCATCAGCTTCTGACCCTGCTTCAGCTTACGCGGATGGCCCTGGTGTTCACGGCCATCAGCAACGGGCTGGCGGCGCTGCTGCTGCGGGCGGAGCTGACCGGGGTCGAGCCGGAGCGGCTGGATCGATGGCTTCTGGCGGCAACGCTGGCGGTGGCGATCGGGCTGTACGGGTTCGGAATGGCGCTCAACGACATAATTGACCGGCGGCGTGACCGGCAGATCGCCCGTACGAGGCCGCTGCCAAGTGGACGGATCGGGGTCGGGGCCGCGATTCTTGCGGCAGGAGCGCTGCTGGCGCTGGCGCTGGCGGGTGGCTTTGTATTCCTGGAGCGGGCGGAGGCGGGGCTGGTGAGCCTGGCGCTGGTCGGCTTCACGGCGGGGCTGATCGTGCTGTACGACTATGCGGGTAAGTACTTGGTGTGGTTGGGGTTGCTACTGCTGGGTCTGATCCGCTTCTTCCACGCGACGGTGGCGGCGCCCCAGCTTCCGGTGGTGTGGCACCCGCTGCTGCTGCTGAACCACGTGGTGATCATCAGCACTATCGCCTACCGCTGGGAGGCCAAGCGTCCTCCGCTGACACCGCGTCACGTCTGGATCCTGGCGGCGGGACTGGCGTTGCTGAACCTTGGCTTGATCGGGGCCTTCTTTTTCCGACGCGGCGAGAGTTTTGCCGAATCGCTGCGGCTTTCACCGGCGCTGATTCCTCCGCTGGTCGCGGCGGGAACATTTGCGGTGCTCGGGCACCTGATCTGGCGTCGCGCCAACGACCGGCGGGCGGCGGGGAAGGCGCTCATTCTCTATGGGCTTCTGTGGCTGATCGTGTACGACGCGCTGTTCGTGGGGGGATACGTGAACTGGTGGCTGGGGGCGGCCCTGCTGGTGCTCTGGCCCGTGGCTTATGTCGCGGTGAGGGCGATGCGGATCTGGGCGGTGATGACCGACCTGGCACGCAAGCCGGAGTACATCCGGGCGGAGTGATCTTCAGATTTCAAGGACACGGCCCGAACGTGCGTCCTCGACAAGATTTACGAGTTCATCGCCGCCGCCGCCGTGAAGAAGCTCGCCGAGCGCCGCCAGCAACTCGCTTTCCAGTTTCGGATGCGCCTCAACCACACGAGCGAAGTCGACCGCGTCCTGGCGTCGATCGAGGATAGGCCTGTTCGGATTGATCATTGATGCGAACTTCATCGCAAGCATCCCCTCTGGGGAGGGCACCGGGATGGGCTGGCCCTGAATCTCGACCTGCTGTGCGAGGCGGACGATACGCCGAAACAGGGGCGTGGGTTTGGCCTTCATGACGTCGATGGCCTCTCGCCCCTCGTCAAAGAAACGAGTGACTACCACCGAGTCAGTCATCGTTAGATGCGGGAAGGCCCGCGCGAGTGCTTCACAAGCCTTGACGGGGGCGTCCGTCAGGATATCGACATCGAGAGTAGCGCGAGGCTTACCTGTGTGAGCGTTGACTGCGTGCGCGCCCGCCAGCACATAACGCACCCCCGCGCCAGACAGCACGCGTGCGACGTCAACGGGTGTGATCTTCTGGCCGTACATAACCGAGAGCGTTATTCCTTCCTCGATCTCGACAGCTGCTGGACGCCTCGAGATCGGGCTTGACGGTAATGCAAGATGGGCGGGGCGAGAGGAAGGCAAGCTTGTCCTTATTATATCACACTGTACCCCGCTACCTCCTCCCCAATATCCTCGTTCCACAGCTCCGGCCGCTCCGCGATGAACCGCCGCATCATCGCGACGCAGCGCTCATCGTGAAGGTCTATCACGAGGATCTTGTGCGACTGCATGAACGCCGGCGAGGTCCCGCCCGGGCCCTCGCCGCCGGGGAATGTCTCGCTCTCGCCGACAATGACGGTCGGAATCCCGAACTGCACGGCGGCGCCCGAGCAGAGGAAGCAGGGCATGAGCGTGCTGTAAAGGACGGTATCCGCGTACGTTTTCTGCCTGCCGGCGTTGTTCAGGCAGTCGATCTCCGCGTGGATCATGGGTAAACCCTGCTGCACGCGGCGGTTATGGCCGCGGCCGATGATCTCTCCGCCGCGCGCCAGGACGCTGCCGATCGGCAGTCCGCCCTCCGCCAGGCCCTTACGCGCCTCCTCGATAGCGGCGAGCAGGAAGGGCTCGTGTTCTCCGTAGTTCTGCGGCATGGCGGGGATGTTACCAGCGGACTTCGGCGATCACATGCCCCGGCAGCGCAGGTAGAGCCACGTCGTGCACGCGCACGCTCGCCCCCTGCCGCTTCAACACCGCCGCCGCCGCCGCAAGCTCATCCGCCAGCTTCGGGCCCTTCATCGCCAGCAGCTTTCCGCCCGGCGCGACCAGCGGGCGGCACCACTCCAGAACCTTCGCCATCGGCGCGAGGGCGCGGCAGGCAACGACGTCGAACGGCTCGCCTTGCCAATCCTCGCCCCGCCCACGCCAGACGGTGACGTTCCCCAGGCCCAGTTCCGCCGCGGTATCCTCGAGAAACGCCGCCTTCTTGGCG
>JBGTBZ010000620.1:0-4596 GCA_041749155.1 Phycisphaerae bacterium | reverse complement strand
GCCTTCTGGATGTCGTCCTGTGCCTCATCGACCATGCGGCGCAGCTCGTTGAACGCGTTCATCAGCGACATTTGGAAGCTCCTTCCATACCGGCCTGGGGCCCCGTGAGAGCCGCTGGACGGGATTGGGTTGATTGACAGGCTACCGGCCCCGGACGGGATTATCGGGCCCGGGACCGCATTTCGTGCATGCTGTTCTTATCCTCCCCGGCGGACAAGTCAACAGGAAAGGGGCGGCTGCAGCATATGCTCAATCCACTTATCTCCATGTGCTGCAAGGACTTGAGCGCGTTCACGAGCCGCTCAGGGCGGCCGCTCCGGCCTGGCTTCGGCCCCCTGCCTGGCGGTCGACGCTGCGGGCAAAGCTGTGGAAAAGCTTCTTCAGGCGCCGGGTGACGGGGCCGGGCGTCCCATCCCCGATCTGCCGCTTGTCGATGGAGGTGACCCCGATGACCTCCGCCGCGGTGCCGGTCATGAAGCACTCCTCGGCGCTGTAAAGGTCGAAGCGGACGAGGTTTTTCTCGAGGCAGGCGATGCCCTCCCGGCGGCAGATGCGCAGGACGACGTCACGCGTAATCCCTTCCAGGATCCCGGCTTCGGTGGGCGGGGTCATGACCGTGCCGTTCTTGACGATGAAGATGTTGTCGGCGGTGCACTCGGCGACGAAGCCCAGGTGATTGAGGAGGACCGCCTCCATGCAGCCGGCATCGATGGCCTCGATCTTGGCGAGGATGCTGTTGAGGTAGTTGAGGCTCTTGATCCGCGGGGGCGTGGCGTTGGGGTGGTTCTTGATGACGCTGGCGGTGATGATGGGAAGGCCGTTTTCATAGGCCTCGGGCGGATAAAGGGCGATTTTGTCGGCGATGCAGATGACCGCGGCCCGCTTGCACTTGCGGGGGTCGAGGCCCAGGTCGCCGTGCCCGCGGGTGACGATGAGGCGGATGTAGGCGTCGGAGAGGCCGTTGTTCTCAATGCAGGCGTACATGGCCTCGGAGAGCTGCTGGCGGCTGAAGGGGATCTCGAGCCGAATGCTCTTGGCGGAGTCCCAAAGACGCTGAAGATGGGCGTCTTCCTCGAAGATGCGGCCGTCATAGACGCGTATGCCCTCGAAGACGCCGTCGCCGTAGAGCAGGCCGTGGTCGTAGACGCTGATCTTCGCGTCGGCCTTGTCCACGAGGTTGCCGTCGATCCAGATTTTGAACGAGGCTGCCGCTGCGGTGCTGCTTGGGCTGGTGGGCATGTCCCCCATTCTACCCGACGAGCTTTCCCTGACGAAGGACCATGGCCCGATCCGCCGTCTTCGCCAGGGACTTGTCGTGAGTGACGAAGATGGTGGTCTGGCCGCGGCGGTGGAGGTTTTCAAGGACGTCCATGATCTGTCGGCCGGTTTCTGCGTCGAGGTTTCCGGTGGGCTCGTCGGCGAAAAGGACGCGTGGCTCGTTCATGAGGGCGCGGGCGATGGCGACGCGCTGGCGCTCCCCGCCGGAGAGCTGATTAGGGCGGTGGGCGAGGCGGTGTGAGAGGCCCAGCTCGTCGAGAATCCCCCGGGCGCGGTCGCGAAGGCCCTTGGCATTGCGATGGAAGCTGAGCCAGGAGTGCCGGACCATGGCGGCCAGGAGGGTGTTCTCCAGGACGTTGAGCTCCGGGAGCAGGTGGTAGAACTGGAAGACGAAGCCAAGCTGCTCGTTGCGGACGCGTGCCCTGGCGGCAGGCGAGAAGGTGGTAAGGTCGCGGCCGTCGAAGGTGATGGCGCCGGAATCGGGCTCGTCGAGGAGGCCGAGCAGGTGCAGGAGGGTGGATTTTCCCTCGCCGCTGCGTCCTTCGATGGCCAGCAGCTCCCCCTGGCGGACGACCAGGTCCACGCCGCGGAGGACGCTGATGGTTGCGTCGCCCATGCGGAAGGACTTGTGGAGGTTGGCGGCCTGGAGGATGGTGCTCATCGGGGTTGATGCGGCTGAACGTCGAACGTCGAACGTCGAACGCTGAACGTCGAAGTTCGGACTGCTCGTCCGGCCGTTCGACGTTGGACGTTCGAAGTTGGACGTTCGACGTTCATCTGATCTGTTCACTCGAAGCGCAGCGCCTCCACCGGCCGCAGGCGGGCGGCGCGCATGGCGGGGAGGACTGCGCCCAGGATGCTGCTGAGGATGGCGACAGCGACGATGATGATGACCTCCCGGGGGTTCATGCTGCTGGGGATCTCGTCGAACATGTAGGTCTGGGCGCTCCAGATCTGGATGCCAAGGGCCCAGCCCATGAAGTGGTGAATCTCGTTGATGTAGCGGACGACCAGCCCCCCTACGACGACGCCCAGCAGCCCGCCCACGACGCCGATGGCGGCGCCGTAGCCGAGGAAGATGCCGGCGATGCCTGCGTTCGTGGCGCCGACGCTCTTGATGATGCCGATGTCCTTGATCTTCTCGGCGACGATCATGTAGAAGATGCAGAAGATCAGGAAAATCGCAACGACGCTGATAAACGCAAAGAGCGTCGTGACCAGGGCCTTCTCGTTCTCGACGGCGTTGAGGAAGTCGCGGTAGCGGTACTCCCATGTCTCGACGCCGACGCGCAGCAGCGGATCGGCCTTCTGCTCGAGCAGGACGCGCCGCACGACGGTGTCGACGGTCCGCCGTCCGTCCTCAAGGACCACGCCAGGCGCGAGCTTGATATGCACCTCGTAGGTCCGCGCCGGTTCATGGCCGACGATCTCCTCGGACTGCTCGAGCGTCTGCATGTCAAAGCCGTAGATCGGCTTGCGTGTCATCTCCAGGTCGGCCTGCAGCAGGCCGAAATCGACGTAGGCCGTCTGGGCATCGGTCTGGAACACGCCCGAGCGGCTGTTGTCCACGATCCAGAAGAAGCGCTCCACCTTCGCCTGGGCCAGGTCGATGTTGGGGTTCTTGGGGTCGATCGCGACGGTGAAGAGCTTTGCCCAGCGGGGGTTGTCCTGCTCTAACCCGTACCAGCGGTGCATCTGGCCCTGGGCATTCTTCTCGATGCCGATGAGCCCGGTCCCAACGATCATGCCCGGGTAAGTGGCAGGGTCGCTGGCCTCTTCGGGCCTTTGTCCCCGGTCCAGCTTGGCGCGGTAGGCGTCGGGATGCCAGGGGAGCCCGAAGGTTGGCGCCTGCTCTGGACCGCGGGCCCTGGCCCAGGCCTCGTAAGGGGCCAGGCGGGCCTCGATAATCTGGTCGGTGGCGTCCAGCAGATCTTCCATCTCGCGCCGCGTGAGCTTGCCGGCGGCCACTTCCGACTCGAACTGCTCCTCCTGGGCGTCCCTGGCCTCCGCGTACCAGGCGCGCATGTCGTCCAGGGGCTGCTGCGGGCTGTCGGTGGGGTTGTTGAGATAAAGCGAGTCCCAGAAGCGATTTACGCGGCCGATCTTGTCCAGCGGAATCCCGACCAGGCGCACCGGCTGATGGATCGAGTTGTCGATGTTGATAAGCGCATACGTCTCGATGAGCGGCGCCGCCGCCTCGATCTCGGGGAGCTTTTCCAGCTCCGCGATCATCTCCTCGTAGAAGGGGAAGCCGGTGCGCGAGTCGGTGCGGATGACGATGTCGCCGGAAAGCCCCTGGAAACTGGCCCGGAACATCCGCAGCCACCCGCCCATGACGCTGATCACCACCAGCACCATGGCGGTGCAGAGCATGACCGCGATGAGGCTCACCCACGCGATCCGCCGGCGGCGGAGGTACTTGAGGATGAGGTGGAGCTTGTACATGGGTGGCAGCGGCTGCCAGCCGCTGAGCGGGCTGCTTGTCCGCTTTGATTCCGGACCAGCGGCTGGCAGCCGCTGCCACGCTACCTCGGCCTCATCAGCGGAAAAAGGATCACATCGCGCAGACTCGGCGCCCCGGTCAGCATGGCGACGAGCCGGTCCACGCCCAGCCCCATCCCGCCGGCGGGGGGCATGCCGTATTTCAGGGCGTTCAGGAAGTCCTCGTCGATCTGCTGGCGCTCGGCCTCGTCGCCGACCTGCTGTCGGAAGAGCTGCTCCTGGACGTCGGGGTCGTTGAGCTCGGTGTAGCCGGGGGAGATCTCCGTGCCGTTGATGGCCAGCTCGTAGACCTCGGCGAAGTACGGGTCCTCCTCGCTGGGGCGGGCGAGGGGGATGCACACGCTGGGGACGTGGGTGACGAAGGTGGGACTTGTGAGGTTCGGTTCCACGAATCGCTCGTAAACATCAACAAGTTGCTCCTGCGGAGTAAGCGAGCCCAAGAATCTTGCCGCCGACTCGCGGAAATGCGGGACTGTCTTCAGGATTGATTCGAGCAGCTGTGGCCGCAATGGGAAAGGTGTCTCAGTTTCGCTGATTCGCGAGTGAAGGAATGCAGCTGACTCCTCGAGACTGGCCTCAACAAGGGCATGAAATAAATCGGGATCAGCATCCTGCAATGGTCTCTTGTCAAACCGCCAGAACAGGTGTTCCGCCACAATGTCAACCATCTTTACGCGCCGCCACCGCTGTCCGATCGGCTTGCTCTCATCCCCGCACAGATCGATGACGCAGCCGCCGGACCGCTCCCTTACGGTCGCGGCTCGTTTAGAGTCGATCGTTGCGGCGATGTCGTTCGCGGCCCGCGAGGACGCGGGC
>JBGTBZ010000619.1:0-1703 GCA_041749155.1 Phycisphaerae bacterium | reverse complement strand
GCGCGGGGCGGGCGGGCAGGTTTGGTGCTGTCAGTTGAAAGGTGGCGCGTACATGAGCCCGCCGTCCGTCCACTGGCGATTGATGCCGCGCTCGAGCTTCAGGGGCGAGCCCTTCCCGAGGGTTCGCTCGAACACCTCGCCGTAGTTGCCGACCTGCTTGACCACCTGGTAGACCCAATCCTTGCCGAGGCCGATTCCCTTGCCCGGGTCGTCCTTCGATCCCAGCAGGCGGGCGATGTCGGCGTTGTCGCTCGAACGCATCTGATCGACGTTTGCCGACGTGACGCCGAACTCCTCGGCCGCGATCAGCGCGTAGACGACCCAGTTCACGATGTCGCGCCACTGGGCATCGCCCTGCCGCACCACAGGCCCCATCGGGTCCTTGCCATGGACCTCGGGAAGGATCACGTAGTCGTCGGGATTTTTCGCGGCGCTCGCCCGCCCGGAGCTCAAGCCCGAGATCGACTGCACGTGCACGTCGCAGCGACCGCTGAAGAATGCGTTGTTGAGTTCCTTGCGATCTTCGATCACGACCGGCTTGTACTTCATCTTGTTGGCGCGGAACAGGTCGGCGACGAGCTTCTCCGACGTCGTGCCCGGCTCGATGCAGACGGCGGCGCCGTCGAGGTCCTTGATGCTTTTCACGTTCAGCTTGCGGGGAACCATGAAGCCCTGGCCGTCATAGAAAATCGGCGCCACGAAATCCAGGCCCAGCCCCGTGTCCCGGCCCAGGGTCCAGGTGACGTTCGCCGTCAGAACGTCGACTTCGGAGGTTTGCAGGGCGGTGAATCGGGTCTGGCTGGTCACCTTCACGAACTGCGTCTTGCTGGCATCGCCCAACGTCGCGGCGGCGATCGCCCGGCAGACCTCGACGTCGATGCCCTGCCATTGCCCTTTGCTGTCGATTCCGGAGAACCCGGGCCGGCCGCCATTCGCGCCGCAGATGACCTTGTCCCGCGCCTTCACCGCCTCCAGCGTCGTTGCAGCTTGCGCGGGCTGCGCGACGATGCCGAAGGCCAGTGCGCACGATGCGAGAACGCATGCCTTGCTCATCTTTTCCATATTCGCAACTCCCAGTGATGGTCTTGGAAGAACGCCCGAAGGTTGAAAGCCTGCTTTCGGGGCTTTCGGGCGAAGGATCTCTCCCGGAAACGGGTGGCGAAGCCACGCACTTCCTGGCGGAAACGGTTGGAAAGTACTGGAGAAGTTGGTGTGAACACGCTCTAGGGAGGCTCGATCGCAACCGTGTCGATTGCGCTCAGTTCGATTGGAAACGGTTCAGCAGAAGGCCGATGCGGAATGCGAGGCCGCTCTCGAGGTGCTTGCAGATCAGGCGTCTCGCCTCGTCGCCGTCCCGGCGGACGATCGCATCGAGGATCGCCTGGTGCTCCCTGACGGCGGTCAGGACCCGAGCGGGCGTCCTGCGAGGCACAATGCCCAGAGGAATCCGGAACCGCAGGCGAAACGGCCGGTAGAGCTCGAACAGCCGCGCGTTGCGCGACAGCCGCATGACTTCGGAATGGAATTCGATGCCGCGATCGTGCACCCGGGCGAGGTCGGCTTCGTCACCTGCCTGCAGGGCCGCCTGGAAGTCACGCGCGAAGGGCTCCAGCTCCTCGACGACGCCGCGTTCGGCTGCCAATTGAGCCCCGAGGCCTTCGATGGCGCCGCGAATCTCGTACAGGTCCTGGAGATCCGCGATG
>JBGTBZ010000618.1:0-3797 GCA_041749155.1 Phycisphaerae bacterium | reverse complement strand
CGCAGGTCATACCCACACAGCGGGCAGGCGAGCGCTTTGTCAAGCGGCGCGGTGCCGGGCGCGGCATGGGTTTCGAGCACCCCTGCGGACATGCCGGGAGTTTACACGGGAGCGGGTTCGGGGTTCGGCTCCGGATCACTCCGCCAGCATCGCCGCCGCCAGTCGATGAAAATGGTGCGTGCCCGTCTCGCGGGCTGGGGAATAGCGACCGCGGGTGTAGAAGCTCGATTTCAGGCCGCGGTGGGTGGCCTCGACGATCGCCTCATCCTCGCGCTCCACGCGATCCAGCGCGGTGCCGGCGCCGGCGTCGATGTGCTCGGCCCGCCAGACGTACGGGATGAACGTCACCCGCGTCAGCTCGGGGGCCACCGGCCGCACGATGTTGATCGACAGGCCCCATGGATAAAAGTTGAACATCAGGTTCGGGAAGAACCAGTAGTAGTACGCCGCGATTTTCTTCCCATGGTCCGGCGAGGTGGCGGGCAGGTCGAAGGCCTCGCTGCCGATCTTGGCGCTGGCGGCGGCGGTGCCGACCTGGAGGGAGCCCCAGTCGTAAAGCTCGACGTCGTAGTTGGCGTAGTCGAGCTGGGCGTTCAGCGACGCGTGGATGTAAGGGATGTGAAAGCCTTCGAGGTAGTTGTCGCAGTAGAGCGCCCAGTGGGCCCGCACGACATACTCCCGCTGTCGCGACGGGTCATGCTGGAACTCGTGAACCGGCATCCAGCTCACGCGCTCGATCATCGGCGCAAACCAGTCCGCCAGCGGCGCGGCGGGGTCGAGGCTCGCGAACAGAAACCGCGCCCACTGCCCCACCGCCACCCGTGGCAAATCATCCGCCGCCGACGGGAAGTCGACCACCCCCTCGAACTCCGGCATGCTGACGAACTGGCCAGAAAGCTGAAACCGCCGGCCGTGGTAGCGGCAGCGCAGAAACCGCTCCGTTCCCGCCCCCTCGCAGACAAGGTTGCCGCGGTGCGTGCAGACGTTGGCCAGGCAATGCACCTGGTCGTCGTAATCTCGCGCCAGCACCAGCGGCTCGTCCATCGCCCCCTCGATGAAGCTGCACGGATAGACGTTCCCCGGCGCCTTCACCGCATCCGCATCCGCCACAAGCTGCCACGACCGCCCGAACGCCCGCCGCTTCAGGGCCTCGAAAACCCCCGGATCCGTATAAAACGACGCCGGCGGCGTCTGCGCGCGGCGGATGTCGGGGTGGATGTCGAAGGCGGGCATCGCGGGATTGTAAACCACGAGGGCACGAAGGCACGACACCGGCGGTCCGGCGGGCGTCCGGTCTCATTGCGTGGCGAGCCGCTGGGAGTCGCGGATCGGCAATAGAAACGCCAAGCCGATGCAGAACGAGAGAAGGATCGCGGCGAAGCTGTCAACGTGGCGGAGGATCTGCTGCGGGATGCTCAGGTCCCACGCACTCCACCACAGCCCGTAGATGGTCGTTTGCAGCAGTACTGCCAGTCCGACGAGCATCCAGGATCCTGCCATCGCTGGCCGCGTGCCATGGCCCCGTCGAAAGCGGAAGGCAGCGACGCCAAAAGCAATCGCCGCCGCAGCCATGATCGCGACTCTCATCACCGTGCCCACGAACCACCCGCGGGAGAGCAGCGTCTCCCAGAACGCATGCGTCGTGAAGTGACGGCTTTCGTGGAGGTAGATGACCGCCAGTGCGTACTCCGCCGCCGCCAGCGCGATCGCAACCGCGACAAATCCGGCCAGTCGCGAGAGCATGAATCTGCCCGGCGAGATGGCCGCCCAGCTCAGGGCCAGCGGCACCGAGGCGAGTTGCATGCATCTCAGGGCCTGCGCGAGCAGGGTGCTTCGTGGGTATACCGGGTCGTTCCACATGATCGCCAGTGGAACGAACAGGAGGCATGCCGCGGCAAAAGCCAGCGTCGCAGCCAGTGTCGAGCGCTGTTCGAGCCCGTGCCGATACCAGATCACGCACGCTGTGCCCACGATCAGCCCCGATGCCGGCCGATGAGCATCAGCCCACCAGTAGGGAATGGCCGTGTAAACGTCCAGGCCGCCCCCGGGCATGACGATCCAGGAAACAAAGGTCGTGGCGGAGGTGAACAGAACAAGCGCGGACCAGGCGACGCCGAGCCACCAGATCCGGCGCAGCGCCGGCAGCGGGCTCAGGGATGAGGGCTGCTCGTAGGCGAGCGTTGGCTCTCGCATTCAATCTGCCATTAGAACACAGCCGAGGTCACAAGGACATTCACGTCATTGGCGCCATTCGTGGCCAACTCCTTCGTGCCTTCGCGACTTCGTGGTTCAACTCCCTCCGACCGCGTATCATCCCGCCCAACATGAGCATCCTCGTCGACAAAAACACCAAGGTCATCTGCCAGGGCATCACCGGCGCCGCCGGCGCCTTTCACACCAAGGCCTGCCTCGACTACGGCACGAAGATGGTCGGCGGGGTGACGCCGGGCAAGGGGGGCACGAAGGACGAGAACGGCCTGCCGATCTTCAACACCGTGGAGGAGGCGGTGCGCGAGACGGGGGCGGGCGCGACGATGATCTTCGTTCCCCCGCCGTTCGCGGCGGACGCGATCATGGAGGCGGCCGACGCGGGGATCGGCGTGATCGTGGCGATCACGGAAGGGATTCCGGTGCTGGATATGGTGAAGGCCAGGGAGTTCATCAAGGACCGCAGCGGCTGCGTGCTGATCGGGCCGAACTGCCCCGGCATCATCACGCCCGGCGAAGAGGGCGGTGGTTGCAAGATCGGCATCATGCCCGGCTACATCCACACGCCGGCGGGTAAGGCGAAGACGGGGAAGAAGGTCGGCATCATCAGCCGCAGCGGAACGCTGACGTACGAGGCGGTGTGGCAGTGCAGCGAGCGCGGCATCGGCCAGACGACGTGCGTCGGCATCGGCGGCGATCCGGTCAAGGGGCTGAACTTCATCGAGCTGCTGGGCATGTTCCAGGATGATCCCGAGACGGATGGGATCATCCTGATCGGCGAGATCGGCGGAACCGACGAGGAGACCGCCGCCGCCTGGGCGAAAGAGAACGTGAGCAAGCCGCTGGTTGCCTTCATCGCCGGCCGCACCGCCCCGCCAGGAAAGCGCATGGGCCACGCCGGCGCGATCATCTCCGGCGGGGAAGGCGACGCCGAAAGTAAAATCACCGCCCTGTCAGCCGCCGGCTTCACCGTGGCCCAGAGCCCCGCGAAGATCGGCGAAGCGATGGCGGGGGTGATGGGGGTGTAGTGAGGCGAGGAGTGCCGATGAATCCGGTCAACGAGCTCGACTACGGGCGTGATGAGGCTCCGAAGAGTTGGCGCGGGCTGTTGTTCGTCATTCTGTATGCCGTTTCGGTCTTCATCTGGGACTTCGGCATCTATCCGCCCTTTCACCCACGTTACCCGGATACCGGGGTATTCTTCTTTCTAATCCTCGGGGCGCTGGTGACGCTGTTGATCACGCGGTTCACACTTTGGCGTCAGGTGCGTCACGGCTCGCCGGTCATGTTCCTGCTGCTAGTTGCCATCATGGGAGGGGCATCCGTAATCGTCGGACTCGCTCTCGCCCATTCACTGACGATCTTTGCTTCGCGAGTGGATGGTGAGGCGGTGCGGGGTTCGGCGATGGTGAGGAATCTCGAGGTTTGAGTGCCTTGTGGATCAGCCATGGATGTAGTTCGAGGAATCGAGCGGGACGGGTTCGCGGTCGTCGAGGACGCCGTACCGGCCGACGCAGTGATTGATTTGGCCGCGGAGCTGGACCGCGATGACGAACACGCGGCGCCGGTCGCGCGACGCGGCGCGGTTT
>JBGTBZ010000617.1:0-2121 GCA_041749155.1 Phycisphaerae bacterium | reverse complement strand
GCAGGCGGCGTGGCCGCGGCGGCGGGGCTCATTACGCGCTGGATCTCCGCCAGGTCGGTCTTCCCGGAGACGACGGCGCGAAGCGCTGCCTCGTTGAGCGTGGGCAGTTTCTGGGCCCGCAGCAGGTTTCTGACCGTCGCGGGCCCCGGATCCTGGATCAGGGCCTTCTTCGCGTCGGCATCGATGCGTAACACCTCAAACACCCCCATCCGCCCCTTGTACCCAAGCTGCCCGCAGAACTCGCAGGGCACAGGATTACCCCGCTGGTCAAGCACCGGCTCGGTACGCGCGCGGAACAGTTGCTGTACCTTCCCCTTGGGCACGCCCATCTTCGCCAGAACCTGCTCCGGCGGGCTGTACGGCTCCTTGCAGGCCTCGCACAGCTTGCGAAGGCTTCGACCGGCGATCAACATCTCCAGTCGGGAAATTGCCGCCTTGCTGTCACCCACAAGCGTTCGCCAGCGCGCCAGCGCATCGGCCGTGTCTGTGGCGCGAAGTGCGACGTACACGCGCCGTCGCTCTTCGGCCGCCAGCCGCAGCGCCTCCCGGGCCGCGTCACGAGCTTCCACGCCCGTCAGCAGCAGCACATCCGGCATCTGATCGGCGATCCAGGAGACCTGCTTGGCCTCCTCCGCCGGCTCGACGCCTGTGGCAAGCTCCTGCTGGGTCGTTCCCTCCAGCTCGCGCTCGATGGGGCGCTCCAGGGTGATGATGTGCTGCACGAAGGCGTCATGCTCCTGCACAAGTCCGTACGCCAGCGCCGTCAACCCACCCCCGGGCGGCGCGGCTGCGATGACCAGGCCGTTATTCGCCGCCACCACCTCCGCGACTATCTCGCGCTGCTGGGGCGTCATGCCAAGCGCCGTCGCACGCTGGCGGTAACGGGACGTGCGATCCACCTCCAGCGTCATCGTCTCGCCAGCACGCGTGCCGCTGGTGTGAACTTCGATCTCATGCGTGGCCAGCGCCGTTTTTCCCTTGATCTTCCCGACCTGGTGCTTTCGCCGCTCCTCGAGATCCAGCTCCGCAAGGTTCTTGACGTAATCGACCGTCGCACTGGCAACATCCGGCTCAAGCGCCATGCCGGGGTACTCCATGCCGTCGACGCGGTACTTCGTCGCGTAGCGGTTGCCAGCGCTGGCGAGCAAGATACGTTCAGCGCCCTTGTACAGCGGGTCGATCATGATCCGGTGGCTCATCTCATAAGCGGGCCGCGTCGGATCCTCCTGGGCGGGCACCGGCGGCGGGTTGCCGCCCTTGTTCATCAGCGTCAGCATCCCCTCCGCCACCGCGATGTCGTCCTTCTCCTTCCGGCGGACCTTCTTACTCCGGAACAGGTTCTTGAACCAAGTCCCAAGCTGATCGGGAAGGTCCGCCAGCCCCACAACGGCGTTGCGCCAGATCAGGTAGCCGCCGATGCTCAGTGCAAACAACACCACGAACACCGATAGCGCCACGATGAACATGGGTACGAGCAGCGCCGCTACCAGGGCTATCACCAGGGCGCCCCACATGCCAGCGTTGATCGCCTCCCGCGGCAGCCGGGCGGTGATCGTGTCCTTGTCGACCCACAGCAGAAGCTGGATCCAGATCAGGAAAACGATCAGGAACGGCAGCAGCTTGGCCCAGGAGAGGTACTGGCCGTAAGGCACATCCGCCAGGAGAGGGAGCAATGCGGCGCTGAAGGACATGGCAGGGTAGTAAAGAGGGGCGGCGTCCAGGGACATCCGTACTCCGGCACAGGTCTGATGCCGATAAGGGCCGCCGCGGCGGGTTACTCGATCGGCGGGCGGGATTTCACGACCAGTCCCGGCGAAGCCCTCGGGAGGCTCGCGAGGCAGGACTGGCAGGGGGCTTGGGCATTCTAAGCGATTACCGCCGTCCGGAAAAGGGTGCCGCGGGCCCGCACCCTGTACCAAGGCTCCAACAGGGCACCAAATCAATCGAACAGCTTGCCCTGCTCCATCAATCGAACAGCTTGCCCTGCTCCGGTGAGCCCACGGTGCTGCGGACCTCTCCATCGGCGGTGCGGGTAAGCAGCTCATCCCCCGGCCGAACCTCTCCCGCCGACGCCAGCACGCGCCCGGTGCGCTCGACTAGCGTCAGACTGTACCCCCGCTT
>JBGTBZ010000616.1:0-2800 GCA_041749155.1 Phycisphaerae bacterium | reverse complement strand
TGATCGCTGCGTTGCGCCCGCCCGCTGACGCGGGCGCGCCTCGGACTGAACCAGGCGATGAGCCAGGTGGATCAGCGCGCATCTCCAACTCGAAAGGCGCGGAGATGGTGGTCGGGTCGCGTTATGTCACGGGAGGGAGTGTTGCTGAGAAATGGGGGGCCCGTCGGAAACTCAACAGCTGGATTGCCACGTTCCTCGCGCGCCCCTTTGCCGGACGCGTTTCCGACCCGATGAGCGGATTCTTCGCCCTGCCGCGGACCGTCTTCGAGCGCGGACGGCATCTCTCGCCCCTGGGATACAAGATCCTGCTGGAGCTGATGTGCAAGTGCCGCCCCGCCGCCGTGGCGGAGGTGCCGATCCACTTCGGCCAGCGACATGCCGGGTCGAGCAAGCTGACGCTGAAGGAGCAGTTCCGGTACTTGGAGCACCTGTCCCGCCTCTACGACTACACCTTTCCCCGCGCCAGCCCCATCACCAAGTTCGCCATCGTCGTCGCCCTCGCCTGGCTGGCCGGTGGGGCCGCTTTCTGGCTGCTACACGCCCCCCTGGGCCCCGCCGCGGCGGTCGGGGTCGGATATGCCCTTGCGATCGCCGTCTCGGCGGTCTTTCACCTGCGGTATGTGCGGACGCAGCGCAAGTTCCTGGTCCGCCCCACGCCCTGGCGCGACTTCTTGGCGTCCGCCCTGGCGGAGTGGCTCACGGCGGTGGGAATCGCGTCGTACCTGGCCCTCCGGGCCCCCGCCGCCCCACCCTGGGAGCTGTTCCTGCTGGCCTTCACAGCCGCGACGGTCGTCCGTTACGTCGTGCGAAAGGAGCTGTTGCTGGACGTCCGCGGACTCCGCCCGGAGGAGCGACGGAACGCGCGATAGAACGGTCCACGCGACCTGTCGATCTGTCGCACATAATACGCTAACTGCCAAAGCGGCAGGTGGATTAGCCCTTCGGGGCTCGTCATCAGCCCGGAACCCACGACATTCTGGCCCGTCGTTTGCCCCCGAGGGGGAGCGGGGTCGTCTTCGCGCTTCGGCCCAAAGGAGCGAAACGGATGGCTGTCAACCTCAATCAGTTCACGGTTAAGGCCCAGGAGGCGGTGATGCGGTCGCAGCAGATTGCGGTGGACCGCGGCAACCCGGAGATCCTGCCGATCCACGTGCTGGCGTCACTGCTTGCGGAGACCGAGGGGGTCGTGCGCCCGGTGCTCCAGAAGGTGGGGGCGGATACGGCGGCGCTGACCCAGCGGGTTCAGCAGGCCATCGCCAAGCTCCCCAGCACCAGCGGCGGGCAGACGGGCATCAGCCCCAAGACGCAGGAGATCTTCCGCATCGCCCACCAGGAATCGGACGCGATGAAGGATGCCTACGTCTCCACCGAGCACATCCTGCTGGCCCTGGCCAAGGGCAAGAGCGACGAGGCCAACCTGCTCAAGGAGGCCGGTATCACGCGCGATGCCCTCATCACCGCCCTCAAGGATGTGCGCGGTTCCCAGCGTGTCACCGACCAGGACCCCGAGGCCAGGTACCAGGCCCTGGAAAAATATGGCAAGGACCTCATCGACCTCGCCCGCCGCGGGAAGATCGACCCGGTCATCGGCCGCGACGAGGAGATCCGCCGCACGATGCAGGTGCTGGCCCGGCGGACAAAGAACAACCCTGTGCTCATCGGCGAGCCGGGGGTGGGCAAGACCGCCATCGTGGAGGGGCTATCGGTGCGGATCGTTAACGGGGATGTGCCCGATTCCCTGAAGGACAAGCGGGTGATCGCCCTGGACCTGGGTGCCCTGCTGGCGGGGGCGAAGTACCGCGGGGAGTTCGAGGAGCGCCTGAAGGCGGTGATCCAGGAGGTCACGCGGTCTGAGGGGCAGATCATCCTGTTCATCGATGAGCTGCACACGATCGTCGGTGCGGGCAAGACCGAGGGGAGCCCCGACGCCGGCAACCTGCTCAAGCCCGCCCTGGCCCGGGGCGAGCTGCGCTGCATCGGCGCCACAACCCTTGATGAATACAGGAAATACGTCGAGAAGGATGCGGCCCTGGAGCGCCGTTTCCAGCCGATCTATGTCGGCGAGCCCAGCGTCGAGGACACGATCTCCATCCTCCGCGGCATCAAGGACCGCTACCAGGCCCACCACGGCATCCGCATCACAGACGGCGCCCTCGTCGCCGCCGCGGTCCTTTCGGACCGCTATATCACCGGCCGCTTCCTGCCGGACAAGGCGATCGATTTGGTGGACGAGGCGGCAAGCCGGCTGCGCATCGAGAATGAGTCGATGCCCGCCGAGATCGACGAGCTGCGCCGGCGGATCATGCAGACGCAGATCGCCCTCGAGGCCCTCAAGAAAGAGAAGGACGACGCCAGCCGAGCCCAGGTCGAGAAGCTATCCAAGGAGCTTGCCGACCTACAGGAAAAGGACCGCGAGCTGACCGCCCGTTGGCAGAACGAGAAGCAGGTCCTCGACACGGTCAAAAACGCTCAGGAGATCCTCGACCAGAAGCAGACTGAGCTTGAGCAGGCCCAGCGCCGCGGCGACCTCGAGACCGCCGCCCGCATCCAGTATGGCGAGCTTCCGGAGCTTCGCCGGCGGATCGAGGAGGCGGACAAGCGATTCCGCGAGCTTGCCGCCAGCGGCGAAGCGATGGTCAAGGAGGAAATCGACGCCGACGAGATTGCGCAGATCGTCGCGCGCTGGACCGGCGTGCCCGTCAGCCGCATGCTGGAAGGGGAGCGCGAGAAGCTGCTGAAGATGGAGGAGCGGCTGCACCAGCGGGTCATCGGGCAGGATGAGGCGGTGCGCGCGGTGGCG
>JBGTBZ010000615.1:0-6016 GCA_041749155.1 Phycisphaerae bacterium | reverse complement strand
TGATGGCGATGTCCCAGCCGGCCCTGGCCAGGTGCAGGGCGACGGCCCGTCCGACGCGTCGTGCCCCGCCAGTGATGAGGGCGGCCCGGGTCATGCCTGAGGGTATGGGGCCAAACCCTCGCACGAAGGATCACATTGGCGGTCTTGGATGTAACTTGAGCAAGAATTTTGCATTTGACCTGTCGGGGCGGCCAGGGCATCATCTCCCCGCTCGTTGCAGAACCTGTTCTTCCCCCGGAGGTACCGATGAAGTACCCAATCCCGTCCACCGCCAAGCCGCCGGCCGATCAGGCCGCTGCGCGCGTCGGCGGCGTGTGCCAGGACCTTCGGGGCTCGCTCTTCAACGTGACGAGCGTCACCTCGACCCGCTGACTATTGCGTCGCGATTCACCCGCACCACACGGGCCTCGCGGCCCGTGCGGTTTCTCGTTTGTGGCCGTGGCGTTCCGCTTGTGCGGGCCGCCGAGCTAAGGTCCGTTATCCCGCAGCACCCTTGGGAAGGGGTCTGTCATGATTCGCAAGTCGGTTGAAATTCAGCAGTTAAACGCCGACCAGCACAACGTGCTGGCGGACCTGCCGGCGGCGCCCGTGCCGCAACTGGCCGACGCCATCACCGGCCGTCGCGTGGTTGCGCATGCCGAGTTCGACCTCGACGAGACCCTGCGCTACGCCCGGCGCTTCGTAGTGCTGGTCGAAGGGAGTATTCCCCGCGCCGCCGAAGCGGACGCTGCCGTCGTATACACGCGCGCCGACGGCTCGACTGTCGAGGTCGCGGTAGCGGACCTGGCCGAGGCGCAGCTCAAGGAGGCCCTGGGCCTTGACCGGCTGATCCTGCTCGGCCGTGACGGCTCGCGGCACGAGCTGCCGTTCTCGCGGCGGTTCCGGCTGGAGATGAGCCGGTTCCACCAGCGGCTGAGCAAGCGCATCGAGCACGACGCGGGGCCGGACCTGACGATCCCGACGGGTGAGGATGACCCGGACGATGAGTCGGAGTTCGACACGCCAAAGCGGAAGGTGCTGATGCGCCTTCTCGAGGTTGCACAGCCCTACCGCGGGCGCATCGCGATTGCCCTGGGCCTGACGGTCGCCAGTTCGGTCCTGAACGTCCTGCCGGCGTTCCTGACGATGTTCGTGATCGACCAGGCCGTCAACCCGATGACGACCGCGGGCATGAGCGTGGAACAGCGGCTCTGGAACCTGGGGTTCTGGGTGTCGCTCTACACGCTGGCGGCGTTTGCGATGTTCCTGTCGTACTGGGGCCGGCTCAAGACCCTCAGCTACGTGGGCTCGCACGTGGCGGGGGACCTGCGCGACAAGGTGTACCGCCACCTGCACAGCCTGTCGATGCGATATTTTGGCAAGCATCGGGTCGGGTCGCTGATCACTCGCGTGACCAGCGACACCGACCGGCTGTGGGACTTCATCGTCTTCGGCAGCGTCGACTTTATCAAGAACGTGCTGATGATGGTCGCCGCCGCGGCGCTGATGGCCTGGGCGGACTGGCGGCTGGCCCTGATCGCGCTGTCGCCGGTGCCGTTCGTGGCGGTGCTGACCTGGTGGAAGAGCCAGGTGATGACCCGTCTTTTCGGCCGGCTGTGGACCTACTGGAGCCGCCTGACGGCGGTGGTGGGCGACGCCATCCCCGGAGTAAAGGTCGTGAAGGCCTTCGCCAGCGAGGAGCGTGAGGTCAGCCGTTTCGCGAGGCGAAACAGCGAGTTCACCAACGACGAGTACTCCGCCGTGCGCGTGTGGGTGAACCTGCAGCCGGTTGTGGAAGGAACCATGATGATCAGCCGGATCATCATCCTGATCGCCGGCGGATGGTTCATCATCCGAGCCGGCGACTCTGCCGGCAGCACGACGCTGGGGACGCTGGTCATGTTCCTGTCGATCGTGGGCTTCTTCCACATGGCGATCCAGGACCTGGCCCAGAAGCAGCGGATGGTGACAAGGGCCGCGACCAGCGCGCAGCGAGTGTTCGAGGTGCTCGACACGCGGCCGGAGATCACAAGCAAGTCGGGCGCGCTGACGCCCGCGAAGATCGAGGGTAGCGTTGAGTTCCGCGACGTCTCCTTCAGCTACGACGGGACAAAGCCGGTGCTTCGCCTCATCTCGCTGAAGGTGGCGCCGGGGCAGATGGTCGGCCTGTGCGGCCACAGCGGCGCTGGAAAGAGCACGTTCGTCAACCTCATCAGCCGTTTCTACGACGTTTCCGACGGCGCGCTCTTGATCGACGGCGTCGATGTGCGCGACTACGACCTGCAATGGCTGCGCAGCCACGTGGGCGTGGTGCTCCAGGACCCGTACCTGTTCTACGGCACGATCGCCGACAACATCCGCTACGGCAAGCCAGAGGCGAGCCCGGCGGAGGTGATCGAATCCGCCCGCGCCGCCAACGCGCACGACTTCATCGTGGCACTGCCCGACGGCTACGACACGCTGGTCGGCGAGCGCGGGCAGAGTTTGTCGGGCGGGGAGCGCCAGCGCGTGAGCATCGCCCGGGCGATCCTGCACAATCCCAAGGTGCTCGTGCTCGACGAGGCCACCAGCAGCGTGGACACCAAGACCGAGCGGCAGATCCAGGAGGCCCTGGACCGCCTGATGGCGGGGCGGACGACCTTCGCCATCGCGCACCGGCTCAGCACGCTGAGGAACGCGAACCTGATCGTCGTGCTCGACCAGGGCCGGGTCGTCGAGACGGGAACTCACGAGGAGCTGCTGGCAAGCTCCGCCGAAGATGCCGATGGCCATTACGCCAGGCTGTACAAGGCGCAGGCGGACATCGCCGCGGACATGCTGGTTGAGGCATAGTGGAGTGATGAGTGATGAGTGATGAGTGATGAGTGCTGAGTGCCGGAGGCACCGCTCATTCCTCTTGCTCGCTGCCATCCTCCCGCACTCATCAATCATCATTCAGCACTCAGCAATCATGACCACCCATCCCCAAGTTCACCTCAATGACGCCGGCGAGCTGGTGCTCCAGACCGCCGACGGGCCGAAGTTCGTGCGCGCTCACCGGAGCTTCCCTTGGACCGCCCCGCAGAAGTTCCTCATCCTGCGTGAGGATGTCGAGGAGGATGCACAAGAGCTCGCGGCAATCGAAGACCTCGCTCACCTGCCCCGGGAAACCCGCGCGGTCATCGAGGAGTGGCTGGAGCGCCATACCTTCATTCCCCGGATCACGCGCGTGCTCGTCGTCAAGGCGGGAAACAACGCGCTGCTGTTCCACATCGACACCGACCGCGGCCAGCGGCGGATCAAGGTCCGCGAGCGCGAAGACATGCGCCCGCTGGCCGACGGCCGCACGCTCATCCGCGACGCCAGCGGCGTCGTCTACGAGCTTCCGCCGCTGTCGAGCCTGGATGCCGAGAGCCAGAAGGTGCTTCGGATGGTGCTGTAATCGCAACGCGCAGGCAGCGACTGAAAGTCGCAGCTACGGCATTGCCCCCGGCCACCCAAACAGCCGTCGACAGTTTCCGGTGGTGAGGCGGTCCAACTCGTCGAGACTCATCCCCCGTAACTCCGCCACCTTTGCCGCGGTGTGCATGACCCAGGCCGGCTCGTTGGGGAACTTTCCGCGGTGCGGCTCGGGCGCGAGGTAAGGGGCGTCGGTCTCCACCAGCTGCCGGTCGGCGGGGCAGATACGCACTACCTCCCGCAACTCATCGCTCTTCTTGTATGTCACCGGGCCGGTGAAGCCCAAGTAATAGCCCCGCTCCAGCACCCGCCGCGCCTCCGCAACCGTCCCCGTGAAGCAGTGAAAGACCGCCGGCACTTCCGGGAAGTCCGCCATTATCGCCAGGCATTCATCCACCGCGCTGCGGCTGTGAATGACCACGGGCTTGCCGATCCGCTGCGCCAGGCGCATCTGCTCGATGAAAACCACCCGCTGGCGCGCCTCGTGAGTCTTGTCGTGATAGAGGTCGATGCCAGTCTCGCCGATGGCGAGGACTTTCGCCTCGCCCGCCAGATCTTCCAGCGGACCGGCGACGTCGGCGGGGGCTTCGTGGGCGTGGGAAGGGTGGACGCCGACCGTGCATGCGACGTTATCGCGGCGCATCGACAACTCAAACGCGGCGTGGCTGTCCTCGATCGTCGTGCCGATCGTGATGATCCCCGTAACCCCCGCCGCGCCCGCACGGCGCAGCAGGTCCTCAAGCTGCCTCGTCAGCGGGTCGTACGTGAGATGGCAGTGCGAATCGATCACGGACAACCGTAGGAGCACTGGCCGCTACCGCTGGCGGTCGGGCAGGGAGCGCTCGACGGCAAACAGCACCGTCTCATAGTCATATCCCCGCCGCTGCAGGAAGCCGACGAGGCGCCGGCGCGCCACCTGGGGGTCCAGGCGGGCCAGGGAAGGGGCCTTGCGACGCGCCAGCTCCAGCGCCGCCGCCTTCAGATCGACGTCCTGGTACGCCTCCTTCGCCGCCCGCTCCGCTATGGCGGGGGCGACACCGGCCTTGCGCAACTCCTGCACCGCACGCTGCTTACCGTGCTTCTTCACGGCCGCCTGGTCCGCCGCACGCGTGAGCGCCAGCTTTTCGTCGTCCACGTAGCCCAGCCGCTTCAGGTCCGCCACGACCGCCTCAACCACCTTGTCCCCGTACTCGCGCCGGCGGAGCTTGATCCGCAGCTCGCGCTCTGTCTGCATCCGCCCGCTGATGAGCCGGATGGCCTGGTCAAACGCCTCCTGGCGAACTTCCCCCTCCTCGATCTGCTTGCGCAGGGCGTCGTCGATCGCCATCCCCTCGCGCAGGCGGAAGCGGGCGACGACGTTCACGTTGCAGCCAAAGGCGAAGGCGCCGTCGATAAACACGTTCCGCCGATTGGGACGGCGCTTCTGCGGATCGATCTTCGTGATCGTGGGCATGGCGGGGCGGAAACAAGAATGACCAAACCAGAATGACGAATCAATGACCAAGTCCGAATCACCAGTTGGAAAGCTGCCACCATCTTCGGGCTTTGGTCATTCGGATTTCATTCGTCATTCTGGTTTCGTCATTCTGATTTTCCCCACCTACCTCCGCTTCTTCTTCCGGTTCCGATCCTTCTTCTCCATGTGCCCGCTCCCCTTGGTCTTTAGAGCTGGCCCGCCGGCCCCGGCGGCGGCGAGGCGGCCGATTCCGCCGCCCATCAGGCCGCCCATCAGCTTCTTCATGCCGCCCATGCCGCTTCCGGCAACCTGCTTGCTCAGACCCCGCATTGTCTCAAACTGCTTCACGAACTGACCCACATCCTTCGGTTCCGTCCCGCTCCCCGCGGACACGCGGCGGCGGCGGGAGATGTCGAGGCTCTCGGGCTTCTTCCGCTCCTGCTTGCTCATGGAGTCGTAGATCGCCCGCATCTGCGTCATCATCTTCTCCATCTCCGGCCCCGCCATGCTGCCCGACCGCGCCAGCTCGCCCATGCCGGGGATCATCCCCAGGACCTTGCTCATCGGCCCCAGCCGCTTGATCTGGTTCATCTGCGCCATGAAGTCATCCAGCGTCAGCTCCCCCTTCATCATCTTCTTCTGGATGCGCTCGGTCTCCTCCTGGTCGAATTTCTCGATCGCCTCCGTCGCCAGCGCTACGACGTCGCCCATCCCCAGGATCCGCTGCGCCATACCCTCCGGACGAAACTCCTCCAGCCCGTCGAGCTTCTCCCCAACGCCTAAAAACTTCACCGGCTTGCCCGTGACATACTTCGCCGAGAGCAGCGCGCCGCCGCGCGTGTCCGAGTCAAACTTCGTCAGGATCAGCCCATCCAGCTCGAGCTGCTCGTTGAACCGCTTGGCGGTCCCCACCGCATCCTGCCCCGTCATTGCATCCAGCACGAGGTAAATCTGGTGCGGGTTCACCGCCTTGTTCACCTCCGAGAGCTCCGCCATCAGCTCCTCGTCGATCGCCAGCCGGCCCGCCGTGTCGAGGATAAGGATGTCTCGCCCCTGCTTTTTCGCCTCCGCCACCGCCGCTTTCGCCACCGCGACGGCGGCGCCCTTGCCGACCTTGCCGTGCTCCGCCGCCTTGCTCTTGTC
>JBGTBZ010000614.1:0-2725 GCA_041749155.1 Phycisphaerae bacterium | reverse complement strand
CCCTCTCGACCGCGTCCGCCGGCTGCTGCGCGGGCGTACGACGCTGGCGGTGGTGCTGGGCATCGTGGGAGCGCTGATCGGGGCTTCCCTGGGGTGGGCAAGCCAGAAGATGGAGTATCAGGCCTCCGGCTACGTGCGCGTGAATCCGACAACGCTGACCTTCCGGGGTGACAATGAGCCTCTGCCGATGTACCGGCAGTTCATGTACAGCGAAGTGATGCTGCTTCGCAGCCCGGAGCTCTCGTCGCTGGCGATGCGCCAGCCGGTATGGCAGGAGCGTGTCGGCGAGACCTGGGCCCCCAGCGCCTTTGGCTACTGCTCGGGCGCCAAGTATTCCAACGAGGACAGCTACCTCCAGATCTCCTTCAAGCACCCGGACCGCGTGACGGCCGAGGCTGGCGCTACGGCGCTCATCGAGGCGTACGTCCAGTACTTCCGCGACCGCAAGGCGTCGGCCGAGAACAGAACCATCGCCGCGCTGCAGGAGAAGGTGACGCAAATCGAGGCGGAAATCGCGAACCTTGACGAGCAGATCGACCGGCACAGTGCCCAGTTCTTCGGCCTGAACGACCTCCGCGGAAAGCGTGACCGGCTGGAGAACGAGCAGACGCAGGTCCGGCGGGACTTGCACGAGGTGACGCGGGCCCTGGACTACGCGGTTCAGATGCGGGATCACGTGCTGAAGGATTCCCCCCTAACCGTTCAGCAACTTGCCCAGGGCGATCTTGATTTGGCCCAGCGGCTCGCGAGTGTCGACGATCTCAAGCGGCAGCGAAGCCGCCTCATAGCCGAGAGCCTGGGCCCCAACAGCTCAGCGGTCAAGCGCCTGAACGTGCTTATCGCCACCGCCGAGCACGAGCTTGATCAGCTGGCTGATGTCGTGCGTCAGAACTATTTCGGATACATTTCCACGCCGCAGGGCGGCACCACGGCCCTCACGCCCCTCTACATCTCGACACTCGAGCGCCAGAAGCAGAACTGGGATGCCGACCTTCAGCGCATCGAAAAGGAGCTTGCCCAGGTCAACGCCGACGAGCGCGAACTCGAGCGGCTCCGAGGGCTTCAGAAAGTCCGTAGCGACGAGCTGGTGGCCGCCAGGCGCGACCTGGACATTGAAGAGCGCAACTCCGCCTTCCAGGCTGAGCTCTCCACTATCGGCGAGGTGGGCCTCCCGGCAGAAGGTTCTGCGGGCATTTCCCAGGACAAGCGGAAAGTCATGGCACTCGGTGGTGCCATCATGGGCTTCGGCATCCCCGTGGGACTGGTTGTCCTGCTGGGCCTGCTTGACAGCCGCTTCCGCTACAGCGAGGACGCCGCCGACGCCGGCGAGCGGGCAACGCTCCTGGGCATCCTGCCCAACCTGCCCGACCGCCTCAGCGACCCCAACCAGGCCAGCATCGCGGCCCATTGCGTCCACCAGATTCGCACCATTCTCCAGATCAACCACGGCAGCGACGAGAGCCGCTCTTTCGCCGTCACCAGCGCCTCCCGCGGCGACGGAAAGACCAGCCTCGCCTTGGCCCTGGGCCTCTCCTACGCCGCCAGTGGGGCCCGCACGCTGCTGGTCGACACCGACCTCCAGCATGGCGGCCTGTCCGCCCGCCTGGGCGTCTCTGGCGAGGAAGGGATCATGGACGCCCTGACCGGCGGGGAGCTGCTGCAGTTCGTCTGCGAGACGGATGTACAGGACCTGGCGATCCTGCCGATCGGGCGGGCGGCGGGCAACCACGCTGGCGCTTTCAGCCCCGGGGCTGTCCGGCACATGCTCGACCAGGCGAAGCGACATTTTGACGTGATCATCTGCGACGCGGGCCCCATACTGGGCAGCATCGAGGCCACGCCCATCGCCTCCGCGGTCGATGGCGTGGTGCTGGCGGTGAGCCGCGGGCAGAGTCGGCCGCTGGTCAGCAAGGCGCTGGGCCACTTGGACAGTGTCGGAGCGACGGTGGCGGGAGTGGTTTTCAACCGTGCCCAGGCTGCGGACTTTGAGCGCAGCGTCAGCGGCATGCATCTGCGCAACGGCGCCTCGCGCCTGGCCCGCAACGGCCGCGGGACGCTCGCGGGCGGCTCGGTCATGAGCCAGAACTGATGCCGGGCGGTGGCGATTACGCAGCGAGCGTGCGTTTGCCGCTCCCTGGAAGGTGGCTGGTGACCTCTCGACGTGATCTCATCCGCATCGCCATTCTTCGCAACGCCGATACCGACCCGAACGGTCTGGGGCCTGGACCCGGTGCAGCTTCAGTCGCGGTACTGGGCCTCGTTCGGCGTCCAGGTCGTACGCGTTGGTGAGCCCAGCGAGGTCGTGAAGCATGCGGAGCTCTATCTGCTGACCGACCCGCGCTCCCTGCCGCTCTTCAAGCTTTCGGAGCTGATCGAGACGCTAAACTGGGTGCAGCCGACCGTGCTGATCCTGCGGCTGCGGGACACCCGCGAGCGCGGCTATGGCGAGAAGGTCGTCACCGACGATCACGGCCGCTTTGTCCGCTTTCACCGCATCTACGACGCCGCCGATGAGCGACTGGCCCGCGTGGCCCTGACGCACGATCGGGAGATCGCACAGCTCTGGCAGCAGGCGGGCGACCCCCTCACCGGCTGGCGACGTCTGCGACGCTTCGTTCCCCGCGAGGAGCGGACGACGGCCAAGATCGAGGGACGCGTCTACGACCGCACCGATGACCGGGAGGTGGCGCGCATGCTCCACGAGCTGGTCCGCGACTGGCGGCGG
>JBGTBZ010000613.1:0-8440 GCA_041749155.1 Phycisphaerae bacterium | reverse complement strand
GGTGCCCGTGCCACCTTCGCGCAGCGGGCGGAGCCGCCTCTCCATGCCGGGGCCGATGTAGAGGATGCCCGTGCCCAGCGGCCCGAGCAGGCCCTTGTGCCCCGGCGCTGCCAGAAGGTCGATGCCGTCGGCCTGTACGTCGATCGGGACATGTCCCAGCGACTGGGCGGCGTCCACGACCAGGGGCACGCCCGCCTCGCGGCAGATGCGGCTGATGTCGCGCAGCGGCTGGATGGCCCCGGTGACGTTACTGGCATGCGTCAGCACGACGTAACGGGTGTCCGGGCGGACCGCGCGGCGAACGTCAGAAGGATCGAGGACCGTGGTCCGCGGATCGGCGGAGACAACGGTGCTGGCGAGCTTCCACTGCGCCTGCATCGCGTGGATGGGGCGGAGCACGCTGTTGTGGTCAAGCGCCGAGCACACGACATGGCCCGGGTCGAACGGATCGATGAGGCCGCGCAGGGCGGTGTTGAGCGCATCGGTGCAGTTGAAGGCAAAGGCGATGCGGCGGTGATCGGGCGCGTTGATCAGCCCCGCGATCTCGCGGCGGCAGGAGGCGAGCAGTTCGCCGGTTTCCATCGCCTCCGCATAGGCCCCGCGTCCGGCGCCGACGCCCAGGCGCTGCGCGTAATCCTGCATGGCCGCCAGAACCTGCGGCGGCTTGGGAAAGCTCGTGGCGGCGTTGTCGAGATAGAGGCGCTGTGTCGCCGCAGTCATCGGCAGATGGTATGTCCGACGTCCCTGCGGACCGCAACGTCACCAGAAATACCATTCGCCCGCACGACCCAGCGCCAGGGCCATGACCAGCACGTAGATCGCAAGCAGCAGGTTCGTCACCGCGTGGGCGACGATGCATGCGCCGATCGATCGCGTGCGCACCAGCAGCCACGCGATCAGCAGTGCCCACACCAGGCTCACCAGGCGCTGCGGATGAACCAGCGCAAAGGCGGCGCACGTCCCGAAGATCGCGAGCTTGTCCGGCTCTCCGATCGCCGCCAGACGCCAGTTGTTCGGGGAAATGAAGTAGCGCCAGAGCCAGTTGCGCCAGAACAGCTCCTCCATCACCGGCACGACGAGCACCGGCCCCAGAGTGCGGATCAATACGAAGCCGACGAAAGCGATCACCCCCGCCGGCTCCAGCACCTCCGACATGGGATCGAACCCCTCGTGGGGGCGGACGCCGCTGATCAGCATCGCCCACAAGCCGTCGAGCACCCAGTCTTCCGGGAATTGGTTGCGAGCGGCCTGCAAGAGCTTGTCCATTCCGACCCACTGCACGACCCCCACGACCCCGACCGCCGTCCCAAGGCCCAGGTGCGTCCACTCAACGTCGCGCTTCACCCGCGGCCAGAGCCACAGCAGCAGTCCACCGACGATGAGCGTTCGCGTCACATAGGCGGGGGCATGCAGCCGCTCATCGAGTCCGCCGATCCACACCAGCGCCAGAAAGACCGCCATCGGCAGCATGAAAGGCCACGCCGCCACGCGATCGCCGCCTGAGGAGCGCGATTCATACTCTATGGGTTGCGGCGCGCCAGACCTGGCGTCGGGAGGCGATGCGGGCGGCGGCGTCTGCGGTTCGCGTGACGACATGGGGGTGCATGTTGGTACCGGCTGCGGACGCGAGCCGCAACTCAGGCGATCCCAGGCGCCTGGCTGGCGAGTCCTGTCGTCGGATGCACCTCCCCGAAGCGCGCTTCCAGCGAACGGATCAGCACGGACTTCACCGCCTGGAGCGATGGCGCCCGGCTTCCGAGCAGGCGGTGCAGTGAAGTGACCGGCCGATCCAGCCCGCAGGGCACGATCAGCTTGTAAAAGCTCATGTCCGGCTCGACGTTCAGCGCCAGACCGTGCATCGTCACGCCCCGCCGCACGCGCACGCCTACAGCGCAGACCTTCGCCAGGCCGCCGTCATGAGCTGGATCGGCGCACCACACGCCCGGCGCCGCCGGATCGAGCTGCCCCGCAACGCCGAACGGCTCCAACGCATCCACCACTGCCAACTGAAGCTGCTTCATGTACGCCCCGACGCTCAGGCCGTGATCCGCCAACCGGATGATCGGATACGCAACGATCTGCCCCGGCCCATGAAATGTGATATCGCCCCCGCGATCGGTGGGCACGACTTCCACATGAAGATTCTGAAGCTGGCCGGGCGTCGCCTGGAGATTCCTGGCCGACTCCTGGGCGCGTCTGCCGTACGTGATCGTCGGCGGATGCTCTACGAGCAACAGCATCTCGGGGCCTCCGGCGAGCACCCCGGCATGGACCTGCTCCTGCCGGGCCCAGGCGGCGCGATAGTCGAGCATGTCCAGGTCAACCAGCCGCACGGCACATCGTAGGCCCAACCGTCAATTCGCGCAGATGATCACTTCCTCCCCGGGCAGCTCTCATCTCAGCCACCACTCCAGCTCAACGTCAGCAAAAATGTTGTCATGGCCGTCGATCTCCGCCAGGTCGACGCGATCCAGCTCCGTCATCGCCTCGCCGGCGCCCAGGCGCTCGGCGAGATCCGTGAGGCGGTTGAAGCGTGTAGAGTGCCCCGCCAGCCGCTCGATGCCGTAATCCAGGGCGCCCTGCGTGTGAATCACAAACGGCCAGTCGCTCGCCTGAAGCAACAGCAGTTCACGACCGGCGCGCTCCAGCACTTCGCGGATCTCCCGATTCTCACGCCACGGCAGCGCGTGCAGCAGGCGGAGGAAGGTGCCCTCGGCGCGGTACTCGATCTCCCACACCCACTTCACGCGATCGTTCGCCCACACCGTGTGATCGCCGTTCTCGCCCCAGCTCCCCTCCGGCAGGCGCATCACCTTGTCCGGCGGATCGCTGGCCAGGGCCTCTTCCGCCGTGCTCAATCTCACGTCGGGCGTGTTGGCCAGCGTCAGGATCACATCGCGCAAAAAGCCGATCCCCTCGAACCACCAGTGGCCGAACAGCTCCGCGTCGAAGCTCGCCACAACGGTGCCGTGGCGGCCGGTTTCATTGCGATACTGCCAGAGCGTCCGCCGCACGACGTCACAGAAGTGCATCGAGTGCTCGAAGAGCTTGGCGGCGATGTCGTCGGGGTAATACGGGTCCTTCGCCGAGAGCGCCGTCTTCGTGCTCGTGATCTTGTGGTAGCGCAGACCGCGATCGCCGTGCTTGCGGTGAAACTCCATGTACGCCCCGTCGGCCGGATAGCCGATGCTGCCGCTCCACACCTGCTCGCTCACGTGAGGATGTCGTGCGAATGCGAAGACTTCCGGTGGGCGCGCCTCGCTGACAACGCCAACCGGTTCCAGAGGCCGGTTTGCACCCGCCCGATAGCCGCAGTCGCCATGAAAGCGCCCGCAGTCGATGCATCCCAGGAGCTGCGCGTGCTCGATAAGGTGGCTCTCGACGAAGAAGTGCGTCACGCCCGCCTTTTCCATGAACTTCTCGACGCCGGGGCGATCGCGAGGGTTGTCATAAAGCACGCTGGGCACCCAGTTCGGCCAGTGCGGGCGATAAGCGCACTCCGGCAGCCACATCCCCTTCGGCCGCACGCCCAGGTGCTTCTCGCTCGTGGCGACGCCGCAGGCCATCTGGGCGCTGAGCATCTCGTCGTTCAGCACCAGCGGCATGTAGCAGTGCGTTGCGTTGCTCGTGAGGATCTGGATGTGCCCCTCCGCCATGCGCTTAGCGAACTCACCGGGAATGTTGCGGCCAATCCGGTCAAAGTGCTCCAGTCTCCGCGTATGCCAGTCGACCCATCGACCGGCGAGCCAGGCGAGATGCTTCTCGCCCTTCTCCTCAAAGTCGGATTGGTCCCGGCGGGCGCGGTCAGTTCGCTCCTTGAGGTACTTTACGAACCCATGCTTGAAGCGATCATGCGCAAGCTGCTCCAGCAGCACCGGCGTCAGGCCGATCGTCAACGCCGGACGCCTGCCCATCAGCGCCACCTCCCCGATCATGTCCAGCAGCGGCAGATACGTCTCCGCCGCCGCCTCGAAGAGCCACGCCTCGCCGTGCGGGTAGCTGCCGTGGTGCAGCACGTACGGCAGATGGCCGTGGAGGACGACGCAGAGATTGCCAACCGGCTCAGGCATGCGAGCCATGCTAGAGGCAGATCGTCCTGCGACCAACGCACGCTTTGATGGGCGTCTTTACATGCGTCCAAGGACCTGCACGATGCACCAGATGATGTACACAACGAGCGGACCGAAGATCAGCACCGCCGCCGTTGCGGACGGGGAAGCGGTCAGGACGTCCAGCAGGCTTTCCCAGATCCGATGCATGGGTCATGCCATTGCGAACAGGATGCCGATGATCGAGCTCTCGGTCCTCAGTCCGTAGCGGGGACCTGTGGGCCGAGGGCGGGCATTGGTTGTACGATCGTGTACAATGGATGCATGCCCCTGATGTCCATGGCCCAGCGGAAGCTGTGCGAGGCGTACAGCCAGCTCGTATATGGCAACCCGTTCCTGCCCGAGCGCATCGACGCCGAGCGGCGCATCCTGGGCGCGCGGTTCATCGCCGAGGAGCCGGTGTGGAGCCTTTCGAGCGACTTCGAAGCCGACCGGCCCAACGTCGATCTACTCCGCGCCCTCGGCGAGGGCACCTGCCATGGCATTCAGGAGGCCATGAAGTCCGGCTTGGCCTCCGATGAGGAACTGGAGCTGTACGTCGCGCTGGGCAGTTATGTCATCTACTACCGGCATCAAAGCGATCTGGCGAAGCTCGCGGAGGCGGAACTGACCAGCCCCGACACCGAGGCGCCGCGGCTGCCGCGGGCGCGGTTCGAGCGGTTTCAGCGCGATTATCAGGACTTCTTTGTCAGAAACGGCAGGTCGATCTGTCCGCACACCCCGGCTCACCTGCTGGCCCTGTGCTTTCAGACCCGCCGCGCCTTTATTCACGTCTTCAACGGCCTCGTCGGCGGCAGCGAGGCCGCTGCCCGCTTGCGGGCGGAGGTCTGGCACAGCATCTTCACACACGACCGCCGGCGCTTCGCCCGCTCGCTTCACGGCCGCATGCGCGATCTGCCCACGCTCATCACCGGCGAGAGCGGCACCGGCAAGGAGATCGTCGCCGCCAGCATCGCCCGCTCGCAGTATCGCCCGTTCGACGAGAGGACCTGCCAATTCGCCCCCCCTGGCGAGTTTGTGCCGCTGAACCTCTCCGCCCTCCCCGCCACGCTTATCGAGAGCGAGCTGTTCGGCCACAAGCGCGGCAGCTTCACCGGCGCCACCGCCGACCGGCGCGGCTGGCTGGAGAGCGTCGGCCCCGGCGGGTGCGTTTTCCTGGATGAAGTGGGCGATATGGTTCCGGAAGTGCAGGTGAAGCTTCTGCGCGTCCTGCAGGACCGCAGCTTCCAGAGGATCGGGGACACGCGCCCGCGGCGCTTCGCCGGGAAAATCATCGCCGCCACGAATCACGACCTGGCCGCGGACATGCAGAGCGGACGGTTCAGGCCCGACCTCTACTACCGCCTGAGCGGCGACCTTCTCCGCACGCCAACGCTGCGCGAGCAGATCAGCGGCAACGAGGCCGAGCTTGTGCGGCTCTTAGGCTTCGTGGCCCGCCGCATTGTCGGCGATGATTTCGAGGCCCGCAGCGCCCTGACTGCTGAGACGCAGGAAGTGATCGCCAGCCAGCTCGGCCCGCACTATCCCTGGCCCGGCAACTTCCGCGAGCTGGAGCAGTGTGTCCGCAATGTCCTGATTCGCCGCACCTACACGCCTCCGCGACCAGGTGCCGCGGCGCTCGTGCCCGCGCAGCCCCGTATCCGGGGCACCTCGCCTGCGGTTTCCGGTACAGGCGCGACAAGTGACGACGGCAATCTGGCTTCTGCCGTCATTTCAGGCTCACTCACTGCGGATGAGCTTCTGACTCGATACATCTCGCACGTCCACAGCCGGCTCGGCAACTACGGAGCCACCGCGCGCCACCTCGGAATCGATCGCCGCACCGTCAAGGCGCGGGTGGCAGCGTCGTAGCAGGTTCGAGTTCGCACTCCCGCCGCTTGAGCCGCCTGGCCCGAGGAGCAAGGGCCCTTCGGTCAGTAGGAGGGTCAAGCGGCCCGTCGACGGGTTCGGCGCGGGCCCCGCCACATCCGGCGGAACCCGTCACGTCGCTGCTGCGTAGCAGCATCGGAATATTGCCGCACAACGAGCTGGCGGAACTGTTCCGCAAGTTCTCCGGCCGACATGTGCGTCGGGCGGAAGTTCACATCGAAGAGCGTGCACTTCTCCCACGCCTCATCCTCGATGATGCGCCCCTCGCTCTTCAGCCGGCCATACAGCGGCGTGCCCGGGAAGGCGGTCTGCACCGTCACCTGGATGTCGTAGGGCGTCGCCTCGCGCGCGAACTCATCCACCGCCTCGAAGACTTCCGGGCCCTGACCATCCAGCCCCAGCACGAAACAGGCGTTCACCCGCACCCCGGCTGACTGGATCGTCCGCACCGCCTCGACGTACTGCTGATACTTCGTCAGCTTGAAGTTCTTCACGAGCTCGATGCCGTCCAGCCCCTCCTTTATCGGCGACTCGAAGCCGATCAGAACCTCGGCACACCCCGCACGGCTGGCCATGTGAACCAGTTCCGGGTCGTCGGCGATGCGGATGTCGGTTTCCGTGAACCACTTGATCCGCCGCTTCGCCAGCTCCGGCAGAAGCGCCCGCCAGTACTTACGGTTCACGAAGCCGTTGTCATCCGCGAACTCGATGAACGGCCGCGGCCAGATCTTCCTGATCGCATCCACCTCCGCCAGCACGCGCTCGATCGGCTTCTGCTTGTATTTGCGCGTCAGGAGGATGCTGCTGGCGCAGAACGAGCACTTCCACGGGCATCCGCGGCTGGTCTGCACCGTCAGGCGGTTGTATCTCTCAATGTCCAGCATGTCGAAGCGTGGCATCGGGGCATCCGCCAGGTCGAACTCGCGCCCGCGAGCGTCGTAGACCGGCTTCAGCCGCCCCGCCGCGGCGTCTTCGAGGATTTCCGGCCAGATAATCTCCCCCTCGCCGATCGCCGCCGACGCCCCGTGCAGCGCGGGCTCGTGCGGGCACGTCGTCACATGCAGCCCGCCCATGACCACCGGCACCCCCGCTGACGCATACCGCTCCGCCAGCGTGTACGCCTCCCTCACCTGCGCCGAGAGCGAAGAGATGGCGACGAGATCGACATCCATGGGCAGGGCCGGCGCCGTCTTGATGTCGAGCACCTCGATGTAGCGCACCTCATGCTCCGGCGGCGTCATGCCCGCCAGCGTCAGCAAGCCAAGGCTCGGCAGCGATGCGATCGTCTTGCTCCGCTCCACAAATCCCGGCAGCGTCAGCCCCAACCGCAACAGCTCCGGATCGCACGCCCGGATCCCGCTCATGGCGATGAAGAGGATTCTCATGGTGTCATTCCCGCGTAAAGCACCCCCGTGATGCCCGCGGTCACCGCGAGCACCGGAAGGGCGAAGAGACGGCGGAAGCCCATCCGCCAGGCCGAAAGAAAGCACACCGCCGGCATGAGCACGATGGCGGATGCCAGGCTTGTCGCAGCCCAGGTTGGGACGTCACCCCAGCCGGGAAACAAGGTTGTCGCCGCCAGGCAGAGATTCAGCAGGCCGATGCCGAAGAAGGAGATGTGCCCGAGGCGCGTCAGGCGCCGGCGCCACGACTGGTATCCGCCGGCGTAGCCCGATTCATGGAAGAACAACCCGATGACTGCCCCGCTGGCGACGCCGGCGGCGAAGCCGAGCCAGGCGGCCCAGAGGTTCAGGTCCGGGATGTCGGGCAGGCCGTACATGCCTTGCCCAGAGCAACCGTCGGGCCGGCTTCAAAGCGCGTTTTCTGGCCTCAAAAACGCAGTATCCAACGAGACGTTGACACTGTATGTATACATCAGGTGTAGGTGCGTACGCCCAATGCACGCTAATCCCCTTCGTTTCGCCGCGGTTAAACGCCTGACGGAGCCCCTCAGGCGAGCATCTTCTTCAAGTTCGCCAGGCTCACTGCCGCCGACTTGAACGGGTCGTCGTCCACCCAGTGCGAATCCTGCTCCACGATCAGGTACTTCACGCCGCACTCCGGCGCCGCCTTTACCACCTCTGCCAGCGGGACTTTCCCCGTGCCCACCTCCGTCAGGATTCGTCGCTCGAAATCAGCGCAATCCTTGATGTGCAGCATCGGGATCCGTCCGGCGAGCTTGCGCATCTCCGCCACCGGGTCATGCCCCGCTACCGCCGTCCAGCAGACGTCCATCTGCGCATGCAGCTTCGCGTTTTCGAACATCACCGCCCAGCCAGTCCGCCCGTCCGGCAGCTTCGAGAACTCAAAGTCGTGGTTGTGGTAGCAGACGGTTACGCCTTCCCCCGACAGCTCCGCCAGCCGCTCGGCGGCGCAGGCATACCCCTCGGCGCTGCGCTGCGTCTCGGCCAACCACGGCTGCACGGCATACGCCAGCTCCAGCCGCCGCGCCAGCTCCACCG